>JBKPLN010000573.1:0-4505 GCA_046731635.1 Pseudomonadota bacterium
GTCAGGACGTGAGTTTAGCGCCGACCGTCAGCCCGATTATCAGTGCACCAAGGAACAGCACCATGAATATTCCGAACAACCATTTCGCGATCATAGCGGATGCAGCTTCGACGTCGGTAAAGCCGAAAATGCCGGCGATTACAGCAATGATCAGGAAAATCACGGCCCATTTCAGCATCTGAAATGCTCCTTGTTGACGGACTTTGCTCTCGATAATGGGCGGTACCGTCGGCAAGTTCCGGCGCGACTGCGGACGGCATCAAAACAGGTCCAGGTATTCCTTTTGCTCCCAGGATGTGACATCGGCGCGTTCATCGCCGGCTTCCTTCTGAAAGCGCTCGAACTCGGCAGCCTTGATGTGCAGGTAGTAGTCGACAAAGTTGGCGCCAAAACCGGTGCGCAAGGCCTCGTCCGAGCGCAGCGCGGTGAGAGCCTCGTTCAGATTCTTCGGAAGCAGCGGTGCAGCGACTTCATAGGGAGTGTCCGCTGACGGCCCGGGATCGAGCCTGCGCGCAATCCCATCAAGACCGGAATAGATCTGCGACGCTACATACAAATATGGGTTGGCGGCGGGCTCGCCGACGCGGTTTTCAAGGCGTGTGGCCGGACTGCCCGGTTGCCCAATGACGCGCACCATGACGCCACGATTGTCACGCGCCCAGATGGCACGATCAGGGGCAAGCGAGTAAGCCCGATACCGCTTGTAGCCGTTGATCGTCGGCGTGGTGAAAGCGGCAGCGGCCCGCGCATGGGCCAGCAACCCGCCGAGATAGTACTTGCCCACGGTTGAGAGCATGTCCGCGTGGTCGAAAGCAAATGCATTGCGCGCGCCTTTGCGTTCGACCAGGGACTGATGCAGATGCCAGCCGCTGGACATCATATTGGGCAGAGCAGGTCGGCACATAAAGCTCGCGAGATAACCATTCCGGCGCGCGATCTGCTTAACCGCAGCACGGAACAACACCATGGCGTCGGCGCTTGCGAGTCCGGCCAGCGGCCGAAAAGTGAATTCGCACTGGCTGGGGCCGAGCTCGACCTCAATCGACCGAAGCGGCAGGCCAAGTTGCTCGATGCCGCGGCGGAGAATCTCGACTGCCGGATCCAGCATGTCGAAGCGTGACTCGGTGAGATACTGATAGCCTTGCGTCAGCAGGCTGACCTCGGGCGCTTCCGGCGGCCAGGTGGCGTCAGTGGGCCTCAGCCGCGGATCCTCAATCTTGAAAAGATGGAATTCGACTTCCAGCCCCGCCAGGAAATCGAAGCCAGCCTTGGCCAGCGTTGCGAGAGCGTCGCGACAGCGTGCACGGGCGGAATACTGCACCGGCTTGCCGTTCGTGAAATAGATATCGCACAACAGCCAACCGGTCTTGTTGGCCCAAGGGAGAATCCTGAATGTCGAGGGATCGGCGACCATGACGAAATCGCCGCCGCCTTCCATCTCCCGGCTGGCAAAGCCGCCTCCCGGCGTGAACACCGGATAGACCGTACGGTGCGCCGTATCCTTTGCGAGCAGAGTCGTCGTCATGGTAACGCCCGCACTCATCGCCTGGACCGCTTCGGCGGCGAGTAATGTCTTTCCGCGCAATACACCGTGCTGGTCGGCGAAGGAAAAGCGCACGACCTCCAGTTTTTCCTTTCTGATGATGCGCTCGACTTGCTCGGCGGCCTTGGCCTGCGCGTTGTCCCGCAGGCGATGCTGCTCGACAAACATCCCAGATTTGCGCGGCCGGGGGGACATCGTCATCGGCGAATAGTGATGAGCCAGTAGCGAATAGAAAGAAGCATGGTAACGCTTTCGCTTTCCTATTCCCTACTCGCTGCGCGCTATCCGCTCACGCGACCCAGCTCGCGCCCTGGCGCTTGCTCGCTTCGCTTTTCTGCCAATAGTCCTGCCAGTCATCGACCGGGCCGATGCCGTCGATCGCGGGCGGACCCGTGATGCTCGCCGCCCGCGCGGGATCGAGCACCATGATCGGCTTCTCGCCTTTCGTGGACTGCTCAATTGCCTGCCGCAGCATCTTTCGATAGGCGCTGATCGCCTTGTCGGAAGTGCCGAGATGTTCGCTGGTGCGATCCTGAATCGCACCCATGGACTCGCATGCCCATTGATCGTGCACGTTAATGTCGGCACCCATCCCCGTATAAGTGTCGTGCTCCTGCTCGTGCGGATCGAACCCGTAGTCGTTGCTCTTGTTCTTGTTCGGTACGTAGTCGGGCAGCTGGTAGAGCGCGAGACGCTGACGGCGCATCTCGGCCTTGTCGACCGGGGCGCCGAAGCTGGTGAAGATCGCATACCAATAGTGCTTCGCGTCATCGACCGGCACGTGCCACTGCGTAATCGTCATCTCGCGGCTCATCGGTATGACGAACGCATTGGGAAACATCAGGTTGGTCACGCGCACATGGGTGCTGCGTTCGCTGAGCTGCCGTAGCGTCACCAGCCTGAAGCCGAAGTCCGTTGGCTCGACCTCGATGCGCGGGCGCGTGACTTCGCGCATGATGCGCGACATCGGCATGTCGGAATCGCGCGAAGTGTCACGAAACAATTTTCCGTAACCCTGGCTTGGATCCTCGTCGTGGAAGAAGCGATGCAGGAATGACGTGTGCACCGGATCGATCCCTACCTCGAGCGACTGCAGCCAGTTGCAATCGATCATTCCCTTGAACGCAAAAGTGTGGCTGTCGGGCGCAACAAAACAGTCGAAATGCGGGAACGCGGGCGGCTCGCCCTGACCGAGATAGGCGAAAAGAATCCCGCTCTTTTCAACGACCGGATACGCTTTCTGCCGGATGTTGGCGCACAGCTTGCTGTCGTCGGGCTCGGCCGGCGTGTCCAGGCATTTGCCGTGGACGTCGAACAACCACCCGTGAAACGCGCAACGCAAGCCGCCGTCTTCCAATCGTCCGTACGCGAGATCGGTGCCGCGATGGGGACAGCGACGGCCGATCAACCCGTAGCGTCCTCGCTCGTCCCGAAAGATCACCAGGTCTTCGCCGAACAAGCGTATCGCCTTGACCGGGCGATTGCCGGAAAGCTCATCAACCAATGCGGCCGGTTGCCAATAGCGCCGCATCAGGCCGCCCGCCGGCGTGCCCGGTCCCGTCCGCGTCATGAGATCGTTCTGTTCAGCGCTCAGCATGGCCATGTCCCTTTGCAGGACGACTTTATACGAAGTTGATGAGCGGCTGAAAGTCGCAGGGACGAGCCGCAAAAACGAAGCGGCCGGCTACGCAGCCGGCCGCAACTCCGCTCGATCCCGAGTTAATTGGCCTGCCGGGTGGCCCACCCTGTGTCCATGCGACGGCGCCGGGCGGTCTGTCGCAGGCCTATCAGCCGTTGCGCCGCCGTTTTTGCTTCCGCGCGGGTCGCCGCCGCGCATGTGCGATATTCGAGGTCAGCGACACGCGGCACCAATGGCTGCTTGCGGAACAGCCGGGTGAATGTGTTGCCATCGTTCAGGTTCAGATCGGCAAGCGCATTGGCCACGTTGGCGGAATGGCCGAATGCAACGACCCGACCCGTCATGGTGTGTCGGACTTCGTAGACTCCGGGACCGATCGGCGCTTCGACGTGTTCGCCGCTTTGCGCGTCGGGAAAACGTTTCCAGTTGCTCCAAGTCTGCACCAATATCTTAAAAAAAGAGCGGTCCAAGAACGCGAGAACTAAACATTGGTTCCGCCACGTCAATAGCGGCTGTTGATAATTTGCCGCCGCGCTTAATTCTGGCGGTTAATGTGGGAACTTGGCCGCAGTTAATCTTGCCGGTTAACGCGGCGGTTAATGGCCGGGCAGCACAAGCAACTTCGGCTTCGACGGGAGGTCCGTCTTCGACACCACTACAGATGGAATTTGCGCGAGTTCCACATTCCAATCCTGCCGCACGCGCTGAAGGAAGCGATCGAGCGTATACGCACTGAAAAAATGCATTGGAATCATCAGCGGCGCCTTGAGCGCGTGCAGCACTTCGACCATCCCATCGAGATCGAGCGTGTATGAACCGTCCACCGGCACCAGCACAATATCCACGCGGCCGATTTCGTTGAGTTGCTGCTGCGTCAACGTGTGATGCAGATGACCGAGGTGCGCGATGCACAGATTGGCGATTTCGAAGATGAAGATCGAATTGCCGTGGCGCTCGGTGCCGCCGTCGAAAGTGCGGATGTTGGTCGGGACATTCCGTACGCGAACGTCCTTGTATTGCAAGTCGATTCGGGCAGGCTCCTGGTCCTTCCCCCATCCGTGCAGCACATATTTGATGCCTGGCTCCGGCGACAACGTGTAATGCGATGAATGAGCGTGATTCATTGTCACAATGTCTGGAAGTACAGGTGGCTTCACCCAATCACTGTAATCGGTCGCGATGCGCACGAGTTGCGGACTTTCGATCAAAAACGTTGAATGCCCCACATAGCTGATGCGCACCTGGTCGCGGTCGAGCGCCGCAAGTCGCAGCGCGGCGGGTTTGACGAAGGGTGGCCGCGAGGCAACCAGGCCTGGGCAGGCT
>JBKPLN010000574.1:0-3239 GCA_046731635.1 Pseudomonadota bacterium
GGAACCTTGCCTTGATAGCGATTGTGGGTGGCGGGCGGAAATCTGCAGGGAACGAGTGCCAGGGCCGTTGAATGCATATGACTCAGCGAACCAAAGGAAGGTGCGCCATGACCAAGACCAGAACACTCACTGCTCTCGCGGCCGCCGCGACCCTTGGGCTCGCGGTCGTCGCCGCCCCGCAAGCTGCTGAAGCCCGCCACGGCGGCGCGATCGCCGCTGGCGTGATCGGCGGCCTTGCCGTCGGCGCCCTCATCGGCTCCGCTGCCGCCGCTCCGTATTACGGGTACGCCCCCGGCTACTATTATGGCGGCCCGGCTTATTACGGCGGTTACGGCGGATGCTACTGGACCCGCCAGCGATTTTGGGACGGATGGGGCTGGCGCGTGCGTCGCGTTCAAGTGTGTGGTTAACATCTAGTCAAATCGCGTGAAGTGAAGCATGAAGTAAGAAAAAAGCCCGGATTCGGCAACGTCTCCGGGCTTTTTCAGAAGAGGGGCTGGCCGAACGCTCAACAAATTTCCGACATATTGGAACTGTCTCACTCTCGGCATGGGGACTGGTTTCGCCTAGATTTCATCACGTGGTCGGCTCAGCCGACCGTTCTCTGGAGGGCTACTCAATGAAGAAGACGATCTTCGCGCTCGCCACCGTTGCGGCTCTGGCAATTGGCACCCTGGGCACCACGAGCACTGCCGACGCCCGTTGCTATGGTTGTGCGGTGGGTGCAGGCGTCGCGGCCGGCGTGATCGGCGGCGCCATCATCGGCGGCGCTATCGCCAATAGCGCAGGGGCTTATCCCGCTTACGCACCTGCGCCGGGCTACGTCGTTTATCAAGGCTACGGCGCTCCTTATCCGGTTGCCTGCCCCGGCGGGTACTGGGCTCGCCGGCCTCTCCGTGATCCCTACGGCAATTTCGTCGGCTGGAGCCGTCCGCGATTCGTCTGCCCTTAAAGATCGCGTAACGATTTTGGGTGGATGATCGCGCCGAATGGATCTCGGCCCGAGAGGACACCCATGAAGAATACCATTGTTGCGTTCGCCGCGGCCGTAACCCTGGCCGCGGCGTTGCCGTCTTCGGCGCAGGCCCGTTGCAGCGGCTGTGGAGTCGCGGCAGGCGTGGTTGGCGGCCTCGCAGCCGGCGCCATCGTCGGCTCGGCGATAGCGAACAGCAGGCCCGTCTACGTGGAGCCGGCACCGGTTTACGTCGCTCCGCCTCCTGTTTACGTGGAACCGGAATATGCCGAAGGTCCGGTCTGTCGTTCGGAGCGCCAGCGGGTATGGGACGGCTACGCCTACCGCATGCGCCGCGTTGAGGTTTGCGATTGACGAGGCGCGCTGTCAGCGCCGCATGTGCTCGAGCACTGCGGCGGTGGGCCAGCAATCGACCTTCAATCCGTTTTTCTTCTGATACGCGCCCAAAGCTGCGCGGGTGAGCATGCCCGCTTTTCCGTCGATCTTGTCCTTGTAGAGGCCGAGCGCGGTCAGCCGCTTCTGCATGGTCTCGACGTCGCTTGTCTTGAGCTGGGCGTTCTTGCTCCATGGCGTCTCAAACGGTCGCCCACCGGCAATGCGGTCGCTGAGGTGACCGACGAACAGCACGTAGAGATCCGAAAAGTTGTAGTCCTTGAGCACATAGTAGTTCTTCGGCGTCAGGAATGAGGGACCGTAGCTGCCTTCCGGCTGCAGGAGCGAAGCTTCATACGACAGCTCCGCCGCAGTGAGCTTGCGGCCATAGGCGGGCGTGAAGCCACGCTTTAGCCACTCCCCGATCGGACTCGTCATCTCAGGCACGCCAATG
Source organism: Pseudomonadota bacterium (assembly GCA_046731635.1). Taxonomy (GTDB): domain Bacteria; phylum Pseudomonadota; class Alphaproteobacteria; order Rhizobiales; family Xanthobacteraceae; genus Pseudolabrys. The sequence continues at coordinate 1,800 of JBKPLN010000574.1, forward strand.
CTGCAATCGGAATTGGTCGGCGCCCGCACCTCGATCGCCCAAGGCTCCCCGGCACGCCAGCCCTTGCCGACGAGTTGCTTCGCCGCCGATGCCAGCGCATCCGGCACCGAGCGCCAGATGTCGGCACGACCGTCGCCATCGAAGTCGACGGCATATTTGTAGAATTCAGACGGCAGGAACTGTGTGAGCCCCATGGCGCCGCCCCAGGATGAACGCATGTCCGCGCGCGGCACCCCATCCTGCAGCATCTTCAAGGCATGCAGGAATTCGTTACGGAAGAAATCCTTGCGCTTGCCGACATAGGCCTGGGTTGCAAGCACGCGGATGGTATCGTTAGGAAGCTGGTACCCGCCGTAATCGGTCTCGCGCGCCCAGATCGCCAGCACGATGCTGCCGGGTACCCCCAATTCTTTTTCGATGCGAGTCAGGACGTCGCGATATTGCGCGGCGAGTTGCCGTCCGCGCGTGGCGAGACGATCGAAGCTCGCTTCCCGCAAATATTGCGACGGCGTCTGCACGAACTCGGGTTGCTGCGGCTGTTTCTCGGGACGTCCTGGGATGGCGAGATCGGTCAGCGAATAGTCCGGCTCCAGACCACGGAGGGCGGCATCGAATGTCGCGCGCGAGACGCCGAGCGCCTGGGCATCGGGCCATACGGATTGAAGCCAGCGGTCGAACGCCACATCGGCCTTCGCAGCCTGCGTGGGCCAAACGGCAACGGCAATTAGCAACGCCGCCAGGCCGCCCAGCTTCAAAATTGCGCAATGGATTCTGCTCATCATCGTCCGATGGCCTGTTCGCAAAATGATGGGCGCCCCACGCTAATGCGGCCTTACTTTCGCATAAGCCGCCTGGCTCACGTGCTCGACCAGGGCGATCCCGATCGCGGACAGCACGAAGAGCCCGTGGATCAGCGCCTGCCACATCACGCCAGTTTCCGTATATGGCGCGTCGGGCTTGCCTAGCGAACCCGCATAGATAAAGACGCGCAGCAGGTGGATCGACGAGATGCCGATGATCGCCATCGCGAGCTTGATCTTCAGCACGCTGGCGTTGACGTGCGAAAGCCATTCCGGCTGGTCGGGATGTCTTTCCAATTCCAATCGGGACACGAATGTTTCGTAGCCACCAACAATCACCATGATCAGCAGATTGGAGATCATGACGACGTCAATCAGGGCAAGGACCACAAGCATGATCTCCTGCTCGCTGAAGTTCATGGCGCCAAGAACAAGGTGCCAAAGCTCCTTCATGAACAGCACGACATAAACGCCTTGCGCCACAATGAGTCCGAGATAGAGCGGCAACTGCAGCCAGCGCGAGCTGAAGATAAGTTGGGGGAGCGGACGCAGGCCCGAAAGGCCTCTCGGAGGAATGGCGTCGTCGGCAGCCATGGACATGTGCGGTGACCTCGTGTGAATGCGTTATTGGGCCCGGGAT
>JBKPLN010000575.1:0-4722 GCA_046731635.1 Pseudomonadota bacterium
GTCGGGTACTGACCTAAATTTAATTTGGAACGTTGCGCGGAGCATGATGGCACCGGGATTACCGCACCGCAGCAAATGCATGACTGGGGCGGGGTTCCTATCGACAGAATACGTAATTTTTTTTGTGAGGATCCCGCCTGAAGCAGAGAGCCACCGGATAACCGGAGGCTCTCTGACAGTCTGTTGGATCACTCAGGCGATTAGGGAAGCTCTCTCTGGCACTACTTGTTCGCCGGGCTCAGTCGCGGGCCGCCCGGTGCTCGGCAGTTGCAGCACCGTCGCGTACTGACCCTCGCAAAGATCGGTGACCAGCACGATCTTTCCATCCGGAAACTCGAGCGCGTCGTGGTGCATCGCCGGTTGTTTGAGGTTGACCTGGCGGAAGCGAGCCACCTTGTGAGGCAATTTCCGGGCGGGCAAGAGCGCGAACCAAGCGTCTCGTTCGACTTCTGTTTCGTCGAATGCAAGTTCTGTCCCTGGCAGCAGGCAGACGGCAACGCGCGGCTGCATGGGATCACAGAAGCCGCGCGTAATGGAATTGGGAAAGTGTGTCGTTACAAGCTTGTCGCCGACCTTGGCGGGTCGGGACGCAACGGCGTGAAGACTGTAGTCACACATCGAACGCCTCCTGTTGTGCACAACCTAGGCGGCGCCCCTCAGCACTCGGATCACAGCAGAGCAGAATGACCATCTTATGGCTAGCCCTAGCCCTCCGCACACGCCTCGGCGGCCTCTTTTTCTTGGCGTCTCGGGCCGTCCATTCGGCTGTGACTATTGCGGCGACGGTTCAATAATTTGAACTGTTCATAAAATGCACTTTCTTCACACAGTTACCCCGAGATAGGCGGGATTTACAAGGTATTTCAAGGCCAGAAAGGCAATCAATGAGCAATCGACTGCGCGCCCGCACGGCTAACGCCTACTAGGGGTTGAATAGGCGTCGCGATTTTCCAAAAAACAAGCGCTGTGCGGCATAGTTTACATTACGCGTCAGCAAAGCACCCACTCGCTGAAATCATTCCGGACGCTAACTGGCCCGGCATGTGGCGGGTGCGTTGGCTCGATATCCGACCTAACCAATTTGAGCCGCGCCAGGGACGCCGCAATAGCGATTGCTGAGCAGGGCCGCCGGCGAGGAACCGGCGCCTGCTAAGTTGGCGAACTGAATACGTCGAGGAGGCCCTGGGAGCCTCGCCGGTGAGTCAAAAAACCTTCGCCCACCCCGGGGTCATCGGGAGGCCGCCTCAATGCCGGTAACCCGCAATGCCGGAAAGAAGTTCAACGTCACGTTAAAGCGGGCAACTGCGACATCCATTTCGGCCACTGTTAGCTCGTAGAGTAATTTCGCGTCTTGCGCTCCGTCCTGTGAAGCCGCGAGCGTGTCATCAACGATCTTTTGCGGCGAGTTGGCCATCCGACTGGTTGGCACGGCGAACAGATTATAGTTTCGTCGGTCCCATTCGGTGTCGGCGGTGTCGGCGGATTTGGCGACGTCGGACTCCATGTCATAATCGATCCGCTTCTGCGCAGCAGTGAGCTTATGTAGAAGCTCTACGACATCATCCTGCTTAATTGGGCGATCTTCGCGTAGCCGCGACTTAGCTTGCTCGGAGACTTCCGTTAACTCGCGCATCGCGGCTTTGGCTCCAGCCATTACGGCATCGAATTGCTTACGTGGGATGCGGCGGACTTCCTGTGACGCTTTGGGTTCGGCCTTTTGCTCACCACTCACCCAGCGAGAAGCCGCCTTATCCATCAGTGTTTTAAAACTGAGCATGTCCACATCTCGTGTCCCCAATTGAGGATAACACGTCAGCCCGAACACGACTTAGAGAACGCACCCGGACATACGGAATAATCACAAAAGGAAACAATCATGGGACTATGGGAAAAATAGCCATCATCGAAGCTTGGCCGGTCTATTGTCACACAGATCGCTACTGCACAGACCAACGCGACGCAATTCACAACACCGTTTGGCAGTCAGACCCGACAGGTTCGTATTGTCAGTACGCTTGCCCTCTGGGCCACCATCGACAGCACTGCGGTCGTCACGGCTAACAGCGCCTCAGCACTGATACCAGCTAACGTGCCCGAATATTTCTGTGTGACGCCCGGCCAAGTGTTGAGCACGTCCACCTCGACCGGCTACGTATCGCTACGGAGATGGCCTAGGCAGGCAGCGCGGACACCGGTACGCGATTGCCTTCAAATTAAAAGTCGCGAGGTCCCCTGATTACTGCGCACCGGCCTTGCTTCTGTCACAGGGTGATGGCTGGCTTACCGAGATCGGAGTAGGCAACGATGAATTCCGCGCCAAGTTGGAAAGAGGATCTTGCTCGTGACTTGGACTCGATTTTGTCCCAGAGTGCGCCTCGCCCGGCCAACCAGAATTGGCCGACGCCTCCCACGTCCAACAGCCAGAATTGGCCGACGCCTCCCACGTCCAACAATCAGAAAAGTGGAAGGCGATCAATAGGCAGACGAGTATCCCGCGCCTTTGTCCGATTATCGGTTGTGTTTTTGTTCGGTATCGGCGCCACCTTGGCATGGCAGTCCTATGGCGACGAAGCAAAAGAGATGGTCAGGACAGAGGCCCCGTCGTTGGCCTGGTTGCCGCCCGTCTCGAGGGCGAAGCCGCCTCCCGACGACCAGGGGTCGACGACGGCGGCTGCAAGTTCTCCTCAGTTGGAGCGGCTTGAACTCAGTCTCCTCGTCGTGCGGCGCAGCGTTGAGCAACTCGCTCTCATGGTAGAGCAGCTCTCCACCAAGCAAGACCAGCTCGCCGCCAAGCAAGATCAGTTGTCCCACATTGCGACATTGAAGTCGGTCGAATCTCCACCTCAGTCCCGGCCCGTCCCCCCGCGCAAACCGCCGCAACCCACTGGGCAGTGATCGGCGACGCAGTGGAAAGGTAGACTTCACATGGCGCTAAACTCACGTGCAAATCTCCCGCTGACGAGGGCTCAGCAAAGCACCAACGAATGTAGTCTCGACCATTCTCACCGCGCCAGTTGCGCCAAGCTACGTCCGTAATGGTTGTGGAACTGAGGCTCCCAATCGACACTATTCGTTAACGAGTTGATCGCAGGCGCCAGTCCGGTTTAGGTCCCCACCACCGGACCAGGCGACCACGGACGGCCTCAGTTCGTGGTCGCCGCCCAGCGCATCTTAAAATCCGCCATCGCCTGTTCGCGTGTCGCTGAATATCCCCGATTGTAAACGGACGGTGGGATTTCGCGTGCCGTTATCGTCCAGAATCACGGCAGGTCTTTCGGTGCTTGCGGGTGAAGCATGATGCGCCCGACTACCTTGCCCGCGTTGTCGCGCACATCGTAATCATCAGGCGACCAATGATCGCCCCCCGCGACTTTTGCGAGCTTTGACTAGAACAAATTGATTTAGCGAACCCGGCATGTTCGGCGTGGAGACCTAAGGTCAGAAACAAAAAATTTATCTCCGGCGATTACTTGCTTTCGGCAGCTTGCTGCGGAGCTGGTCACGATCTTTATAATGCCTCGCCAACGTCTCTTCGAACTAGTAGGGCCTTTGACCTGCTAGCATCGCCGCCGCGACGCACAAGTTCCTCGATTCTTTGGCGCTGGCGTTCGATACGGCGTTTGCTTTCCGCAATGTGCCGCTCGACTTGGGCAAGGTGCTCTTTGAGCATATCGCGCTTCATGCTCCTACAACTGCCGAAGCTAGGAAGCGATCCTTTGCTATTCAGAATGTCCCATCAATAGCGCGAGTGGCTGCCGGGGCCTTCGGATTTTTGACTTTAATCCAGGTTCTCGACGGACCGGAGCGGCGCGTTGAGTTTCTTTGCGCTCTAAGCCGAGCCGTGCGCCGATGGCCTATTTTGGCCACCAGTTTTTGTTGATTAGTGCCGCAGGTACGAGCCACTCGCGGTAGGCTTTGCCTTTCTCTTTCCATTCATATTGATCCAGCTCCGCTTCGGACAGAGGAATCTCGATTGCGATCACCGTGTCACCCCATGCGTCATCATTGGCGTCAAGAGGTCGGTCCGTTAGCCAGACCCCACGATGCTCTCTTTGGTTCATGTAGCCGCTGTCTGTATCGCGAAACCCATCGCGCTTTATCGAGGCGGCGTTCTCTCTACTGGTGACATGGTACAGGATCATCTTGCGCAGTTAGTGTCAGAACGTCCCATCCAGTGTCCGCGCAGCAGCGGGTGCCTTCCCACCTCGCTCGTCGTGGCTGTTAGGGCCGGGCCACATCCGGCTTGCCCGGCCCTTTCTAGAAGGTTTCATTTGTTGCCGGTAGTGCACACCTTGGCAAAAAGTGACGGCATTTAATTCCAGAGCATGACTCGTACTGCGCCGCTCAATATGACCAATTGCCGGCACTGGCGGCTGATCTTGTTCGTCACCAGGTCGCCGTAATTGTTGCTGTAGGGACTTCCGCGCCGGGTATCGCGGCAAAATCGGCTACCTCTGTGATACCGGTTGTCTTTCAGACTGGTGGTGACCCGGTACAAGACGGCCTCGTCTCCAGGATGAACCGGCCCAGTGGCAATGTGACAGGTGTAAGTCGGCTAAGCGTTACGCTTGAGCCGAAGCGGCTCGAGCTGATGCATGAAGCAGCGCCGAAAGCAAGCGTGATCGGCTTTCTTATAAATCCGCTCAATCCGCGTAATCAACAGTTGGTCCAGCAGATGCGAGAGCGGGCAAATTCGCTCGGACTGAGTCTTAATGTGTTGGA
>JBKPLN010000576.1:0-2029 GCA_046731635.1 Pseudomonadota bacterium
ATCATGCTGGACAGCGAGAACGGGAGGAACCATGAAAGACTATCCAGGCTCCGCCTGGTTTGCTCGCTATCGCGAGCGAGTCAATGCCGATCCCGAACTCAAAGTGATCGGCGACTGGTTTACCACGACATTCGCACTGGCTTTCGGCGACAACCGCTATGCTCTGAAAGTCGAAAAGGGCTGTATCGTCGACGTCGTCGCCTCGCCGAAGTTCGATGTGCGCATCCTATTCGGATTTCAGGCGCCGGTTGAAGTCTGGCGCAAGTTCTTGAGCCCCAATCCGCCGCCATTATTCCACGACTTCTTCGCTATGCTGATGCGGGTACCAGAGTTCGTGCTTGAGGGCGATGGGCTGGTAGCAATGCAGAACGCCCGCGCTCTGCATCGCATGATGAACATCATGCGTGAGACGGGAGCGCCCAATGCCTGAATTTGAGCCGATCATCGGACGATTTTTCTGCGTCGGCATCGACGGCGCCGAGCATCGCATCTATGTCGAGGAAGCTGGCAAGGGACTCCCGTTGCTGTGCCTCCATACGGCCGGCGCCGATAGCCGACAATACCGCCATCTATTGAACGATACGGCGGTCACCGAGCGGTTCCGGGTTATTGCCTTCGACCTGCCATATCATGGCCGTTCGACGCCGCCGAACGGATGGTGGTTAAAAAAATACCGGTTAACGACGGCGTCATATCTCGAAATGGTCCGCGCGGTGTGGCTCACTCTCGGGCTCGAACGGCCGGTCGTCATGGGTTGCTCGATGGGCGGCGCCATCGCACTCAAGGTCGCCGCCGACTACCAGGACGAGCTCACCGGCATCATTGGATTGGAAAGCTCGGCCTACGCACCGGGACGCTACAACGAGCTGCTCCATCATCCCGCCATCCACGGCGGTGAGTTGGCAGCGAGCTACACCTACGGCCTCAACTCGCCGTTCAGTCCAGAAGCATCGCGGCGCGAAAACTGGTGGTACTACAGCCAGTCCGGACCGGGCGTCTATCAGGGCGACGTTTACTTCTACAGCGTAGATTGGGATGGCCGTGACGACATCAAGCGCATCGATACAAACCGCTGCAAAGTGGCGCTGCTCACCGGCGAATACGATTATTCCTGTACGCCGGAGATGAGCGAGGCGGTGGCCGCGGCCGTCCCCGGGTCGTGCCTTACCATCATGAGGGGCATGGGCCATTTTCCGATGATCGAGAACTATCCCGGATTCCGGCCCTATCTTTTAGCCGCGCTCGACCACGTAGCAGCCTAAGCGGAGTAATGCCACGCGCATTGTCCGCCCGCCTCCCGAGCGCCAGGAAATCGGAGCGAACAGCCGCGCGCGGCAGACTCTCAGTTCTTCGGCCAAATTGGCTTCGCAAGCGCCGACGCCGTCGGATAGACCGTGACCGGCACGCCATCCTGCCATTGCACGATGGCGAGGTCGGCATCCACGCGCCTGCCGGCGTCGTCGAATTTCACGCGGCCACCGGGATAGTATTTCGCTGGCCCCTCGCGCGTATCCATTGCGCGAATCGCTTCGGCCACCTTGCGGCGGTCGGCCGACCCTGCCTTCTCCAACGCCTCCTTGAAGATCCACATGTCGCCATAGGTCGACAGCGAGTCTTGCGTGATCCAAGGCTCTCCGGTCTTGGCGACAAACTCCTTCATGATCGCTTCCTGGCCCTTCCCGCTCCAGTTGCCGACGACCGTCATCAGGCCTTCCAACAAATCCTTGTTAGCGTTCTTGAGCATATCGGGTGCAGCAATATGCGCCCCATTGGAAATCACCGGGATGCGCCCGCGCCCCAGGCCGAACTCATGCAGTTTCTCCACACACATCTTGTCGTCGGAAATGGCGGTCGGCAGCAACAGTAAGATTTCAGGCCGCGATGAGCGAACCTTTTGGATCAGCGGGGTGCAATCCGATAATGGCGGTGTGAAAGTCTCGTCTACCACAAGCTTGAGGCCGAGTTTTGCCAGCCCGCCTTCCCGCATTGGCTTGGCAAAGCTGATGGCGGCAGCGGTATTGTCCTGCAC
>JBKPLN010000577.1:0-4699 GCA_046731635.1 Pseudomonadota bacterium
CGGTTGATCTGCTCATCATGGCAATGGAGAAGCTTGGTGCCGAAATCGAGATCGAAGCCGGGTACGTCATTGCGCGGGCCAGGAAAGGATTGCGCGGCGGCGAGATCGCATTCCCGAAGGTAACCGTTGGCGGCACGCACACGGCCATCATGGCTGCCTCGCTCGCCAATGGCACAACCGTCATCGAAAACGCTGCGCGGGAGCCGGAGATCGGCGACGTCGCCGATTGCCTCAACAAGATGGGTGCGAAAATCTCCGGCGCGGGCACTTCGCGCATCGTCGTCGAAGGCGTGCCGAAGCTGCACGGCGCGCGTCACGCGGTGCTGCCCGATCGTATCGAAACGGGAACTTACGCCATGGCGGTGGCGATGACCGGTGGCGATGTCCTCCTGCAGAACGCGCGTCCGGAGTTGCTGCAATCTGCGCTCGACGTCATCGAGCAGATGGGGGCCACGATTACGCCGACCAACGAGGGCATTCGCGTCGTCCGCAACGGCTCGGGGCTCGCGCCTGTCGAAGTCAGTACAGCGCCGTTCCCCGGTTTTCCAACAGACCTGCAGGCGCAGCTGATGGCGCTGATGACCCGGGCCAGCGGCACGTCACATATCACCGAGACCATCTTCGAAAACCGGTTCATGCACGTGCAGGAACTGGTGCGACTCGGGGCGCGCATTCAGCTCGACGGCGAGACCGCGACGATCGAAGGAGTTGATCGGCTCAAAGGCGCGCCGGTGATGGCGACCGACCTGCGTGCCTCGGTGTCGCTCGTGATTGCTGCGCTCGCCGCCGAGGGCGAGACCATGGTCAACCGCGTCTACCATCTCGACCGCGGCTTCGAACGACTGGAGGACAAGCTCTCCCGTTGCGGTGCCGCGATCGAACGCATCAGCGCCTAGACGAAATCTGTGCGTTCGGCCACGATCCCACGGCGAGGGAGGACTTCGTGGCTGGCATCAAAGTGATGAGCGCGGGCGCCGTAAAGTCGATGGTCGCGGCGCTTGGCGCCGAATTCGAGCGGGAAAGCGGCAGGAAGCTTGATCTGAACTTCGGGACGGCGGGCTCGTTGCGCGAGCGCATCAAGAATGGCGAAATTGCTGATCTCGTCATCTTGTCCGAATCGGCAATTGCCGAACTGGTAAAGCTTGGCCTCTTGATCCCTGAAACCGTCACCGATCTCGGCCGGACCGTGACCGGCGTCGTGGTCCGCGAGGGTGCGCCCGAGCCGGATATTTCAACGCCCGAAGCATTCACGCAGGCTTTACTGAATGCGCGGTCGGTGGCTTACACAGACCCGAAGGCGGGTGGATCCGGCGGCATCATGTTTGCCGCGCTGTTGCACAAGCTTGGCATCGCCGAGGAAATCAACAGGAAGGCGGTGCTCGGCAAGGGCGGCCAGGACGTCGCGACCTCGATTGCGGAGGGGCGGGCGGAGCTCGGCACCACCTTCATCAGCGAGGTTCTGCCGGTGAAAGGGGCCAAAGTGATTGGCCCCCTGCCGGGCGAATTGCATAACGCCAACACTTATACGGAGGCCATTCACACGGGCGCGGCCTCCCGTGACGGGGCGGAAGCCCTGCTGCGGACGTTCGTTGGGCCGGCAACCAGGCCCCGCTGGATTGCCGCCGGCCTGGAGCCGGCATTTCCGGGTGCCTGATCCATCTTGCGCTGGCAAAGGGCCTTGCCTAATTAAGCGGGGAGGGAGTGACACGCCATGGACGCGCTGAAATTCGTGGTCCTTGACGAAGAAGATCTCGAGGTCGCTTCGACCCACCTGCAGGATGCCGTGGTCAAGGTTGCCGATGTGCATTGGCGGCCGAAAGAAAGACGTCTTGTTCTCGGGCTCAATCGTTTTGACTGGGAAAGCGCGAACGGCGCCAGCAATGAATTCCGGCGGCGCCGGGCCGCGTTGCGCTTCGAGCGCGTATTGTCCTGTAAATGCCAGCACGTAAATCCGGCTCAGAAGGACGGCGTTCTCAATCTTTTGGCGATCGAGTTTGCCGAGGCCGAGGCTCCGGCCGGCACGGTGACCCTGGTTTTTTCGGGCGGGGCCACGCTCCGGCTCGAGGTCGAATGCCTGGAGGCGGAGCTCGCCGATATGGGCCCAAGCTGGCAAACGGCGGCTTGCCCCTGCCATGAAAATGTTGACGAGCGGGCGGTCAAGGCGGGCCGGAACTGAGTTTTAACTGCGGTTCTGCGTCAGGGTTGACGCGAAGGCCCGCATCACCCATTGACCTGTCCTCCGGCCGCGAGCCGGCAGGAAACAGGTCATGCCCGTCCGCCTGAACAGTCAAAACGCGGATTTTCCCGAACGGTTTCGCAGCCTGCTCTCGCTCAAGCGCGAAGCGGCGCAGGATGTCGAGGAGACTGTGCGCCGCATCGTTGCTGACGTGGCCGCGCGCGGAGACGCGGCATTATTCGAATTGACCGCCAGGCTCGACCGCATCGATCTCGCCAAGTCGGGCCTGCGGATATCCGCCGCAGAAATCTCGAGCGCCGAGAAATCATGCGAGGCGGAGGCGCTGGCGGCCCTCAAGCTCGCGCGCGACCGCATCGAGGCCTACCACCTTCGCCAGATGCCGAAGGAAGACCGCTTCACCGATGCGCTCGGAGTTGAGATGGGAGCGAAGTGGACTGCCATCGAAGCTGTTGGTCTCTATGTGCCCGGCGGCACGGCGGCTTATCCCTCGTCGGTTCTCATGAATGCGGTCCCGGCCAAGGTCGCCGGTGTTCCCCGCCTGGCAATGGTCGTTCCCGTTCCGGACGGGAAGATCAATCCTCTGGTTCTGGCAGCGTCAAAGCTCGCCGGCGTGGATGAGATCTACCGCGTCGGCGGCGCGCAAGCGGTGGCCGCACTTGCTTACGGTACCGGGACCATCGCGCCGGTTGCCAAGATCGTAGGTCCCGGCAATGCCTATGTGGCGGCGGCCAAACGCCTCGTGTTTGGAAAAGTGGGCATCGACATGATCGCCGGGCCTTCCGAAGTCTTGATTCTGGCCGACAAGACCGGCAATGCCGACTGGATCGCAGCCGATCTGCTGGCACAGGCCGAACATGACGCGAGCGCGCAGCCCATTCTGATCACGGACGACGCTGCCCTCGCCGCGCAAGTCGAGAAGGCGATTGCTTCCCAGCTCAAGACATTGCCGCGCTCGGAGGTCGCCGGCGCAGCGTGGAGCAATTTTGGCGCAATCATCGCTGTGCCCAGCCTTGCGGATGCAGTCAATTTGGTCGACCAGCTCGCGCCCGAGCATCTGGAAATCATATCGGCCGACGCCGAGCAGCTTGTCCGCCGGATCCGCAATGCGGGCGCAATTTTCATTGGCGCTCACACGCCGGAAGCGATCGGGGATTATGTTGCCGGTTCCAATCACGTGCTGCCGACCGCGCGGTCGGCGCGTTTTTCGTCAGGGCTCGGCGTTCTCGATTTCATGAAACGCACCTCATTGCTCAAGTGCGGGCCGGAGCAATTGCGCGCGCTTGGCCCGGCCGCCATCGCCCTTGGCCGGGCGGAAGGCCTTGAGGCGCACGCTCGGTCCGTGGCCATGCGTCTCAATCAGAAATGAGCGGGGCAAAAGCACCGCCTGCTGCGATGAAGCGGCGTCTCGTCGGCGTCGTTCTCGATGAAGAATCGATCGGCCGTTCCAATCCGGATGTCGAGCACGAACGGCAGGTCGCGATCTACGACTTGCTCGAACAGAATTCCTTTGTGCCTGTCGGCCACGAGGAAGGACCGTACACGCTTCACCTGAGCATCAATGGCAACCGTCTTGTCTTCGACATCCGTCGTGAAAGCGGCGAGCCGGTCATCGCTCACCTGTTCTCGCTCACGCCGCTGCGGCGAATCGTCAAGGACTACTACATGGTCTGCGACAGCTACTATCAGGCGATCCGCACGGCAACGCCCGAAAAGATCGAGGCGATCGATATGGGCCGGCGCGCGATCCACAATGATGGCTCGCGCATCCTGATGGACCGGCTGAAGGGGAAAGTGGCGGTCGATCTTGATACAGCGCGTCGCCTTTTCACTTTGATCTGCGTGTTGCACTGGAAAGGTTGAGAGATGGTCTGTTTGGGCGGGCACCCAGACCGTTCGCTCCCGCGTAAGCGGGAATCCAGTTGCGCATCGAAACGTCACGCTTTCTGGCCCTGGGTCCCCGCCGTCCGCCTTCGCGCTGCGCGGTTCAGCGGACCGCAACCCGCCGGAGCTCGCAAAGCGGGCGTAGGGCTGGTCGCGGCGACGAGCGGGCACAAGCATTGACCGCGCCTGAGCGCTCATCGCGCCCCCACGCGATTTTATTCGCCTGCGGGATGAACTCGGTGCGCTCGCCGATGGCTGCCGGGCTGCTCCGACAGATGTTCGGAACGAACCTTTATGTCGGCTCGGCCGGAGTACAGAAAGGCGAGCTCGACCCGTTTGCTGTCGCGGCCATGGAGGAAATTGGCATCGATATCTCCCGTCACAAGCCGATCACGTTCGAAGAGCTCGAGGACCTTGAAGGGCTCAACTTCGATCTGATCGTCACCCTTTCGCCGCCTGCCCATCACAAGGCGCTGGAGTTGACGCGCAAGGTTGCAGCGGACGTGGAGTATTGGCCGATGCTTGACCCGGCGGTCGCCGAAGGCAACCGCGAGCAGCGGCTCAACGCCTATCGCGAGGTTCGGGACCAACTGATGGCGCGAATCCGCGAGCGTTTCACAC
>JBKPLN010000578.1:0-1236 GCA_046731635.1 Pseudomonadota bacterium
CAGCGTTATAGAGCGGATGACGAAGGGCAAATTTCGCCATATGCCGGTGCTCGACAACGACCGCCTCGCCGGGATGGTATCGATTGGCGACGTTTTAAAGTGGTCCGTAGAGTCGATACGCGACCATATTCATCAATTAGAAACGTCTATTGCTGAGTTCGACTTGATAAGGATTTAGCCTGACCCATTCACCGCGTCAGGGCGACATAAACTAGTGCAACGCACATGTCCGCTTTCGGGGGTACAGCGGACATGGCTTTTTGCGGTGCAAATGTCCGCTAATGACCCAAAGCGGACATGCGAACCGCTACTCGATCACCTCGTCGGCGTGCCCGGGATAACCGCTGCCACACCCTCTGGATTGATGTTGAAGGCCAAGAACGTGAGAGGGGTATCGCTTGGATTTCCCCACTGATGTACTAAGCCGAATGGCTCGTAGATCAAAGAGCCTGGTTCCTTTGCGTCCGTTTTGCCATTGACTGTATTCGCACCGGTCCCAGAGATAATGTAGTAAAGTGCTGCTCCCGACCGATGATGTGGTGGGTTGGACGGCATCTGTGCTGGAAAAGTGACCCGCGTCAGGTTGAGATCATAGCTGCCCGGCTTCAAGTCAGGAATCGGTGCCGCCGTGCGAAAAAGCTCCTTCACGATGGCAGGTGTTGTCTCGACAGGTTGATCCTGATCTGCAATTGGGACCAGCAGAAAGTGGAGAAAGGTTGATGCCTTGCCGGTTTCCGCCTTCAGCGATGCGAGCTTCCCACTAGCAAGAAACATACCCTCACTAGGGCTCAGCGTTTTTGCTTCTCCACCAATTGAAACTTCGGTCGATCCCGACACCTGGTAGAGAATGCCGTCGGCGGTTGAGACGCTACTCTTTTCTCCTGGCGGAATGGTGATACTCAATGCTCTGAAAAGGAACGGTCGGTCTGTCACGGTTGGCAATTTCGTCGCGGCGATCAAGGTTCGCGTGATCGGAGATTGAACTGGCGGAGTTTGTGCCGCCACAGAGTTACCAAAGGCTGCCGCCCCTAGAATGACGAGTCCAATTTTGCTGATACGCATAGTGGCCTCCCAAAAACTTACAGCCCTACCCCTGCAGTCGGTTGCATGCCGGACCAGACATGCGACAACCTTCGATCAATGTCCGCTTTGGTCCGATCGCGGACAAACCCGAGTGCGGTCTGATTGTCCGCTAAGTGCCAGAAGCAGGACTCCGACCGACACAGTACCTACACA
>JBKPLN010000579.1:0-1321 GCA_046731635.1 Pseudomonadota bacterium
GGGGAAGGCCTTGAATCGCATTGGCGTTGGCCAGATCGATCCCTCTCTCTGATTAATTATCGGGTTTTTTGGCTGAGCAAATACGCCCAATAGATAAATGTGAGCAATTTTATACAGACTGCCCGCTGTGAATGGGCGCAGGCTTGTTTTGATTGAGCCGCTGTCGCAAGGCGACCGGGTTTTCAATTCAACTTACCCAGTGGAACCCGTACGGGTGTCCGTAACCTCGCTCCGAAACATGTCGGGCGAAAGGAGACGTCATGCAGTTACCTAAATTCTTCCAAGGAGAGTCACTCACGCGTCTCGCTCAAGGTGCGGCCGTTGGCGCCGTCGCCACGATAATCATCGGCTTTAACTGGGGTGGATGGGTCCTTGGGAAAACTGCTGAGACAAATGCAACGACGCTTGTAAATGCCGCATTGGTGAAAGCTTATGGGCCTGTGTGTATCGAAAGATTCAAGCTTCAGCCCAACGTGGATGCGAAATGGGCCGAACTCACAAAGATCGACACGTGGCGCCGCGAGAACTACATCAAGGAAAGCGGCTTCGCGACACCTCCAGGCTCGACATCGCCGAATCCAGCAGTCGCTGATGCGTGTGCAGACGCGCTCAGCAAAATAATCGCCATGCAGACACCGGCCGCGAAGTGACGTCCGTATGGTGGGTCGATCCGAAGAGGACCGTCAGATGTGGCTCTATATCCAGACGTGGCTTCCCATAGTGTCACTCGGTTTGACGGCCGCAATCTGCTTCGGCGTAGCGTCATTCGTTATGGGACAAGCAAAATCTGGTACTGGCCACTTCTGATGACTCTAGCAGTGGCCCGTTTGCAGATTTTGGATGATGTGAGCAATCTTATACAGACGCGGATGCGTAGCTTGATGTGATCGATAGCGCCATTGACGCAGTTAATTCGTAGGAGGACGAGTTATGACCCAATGGTTTGTGCCGCCGATCGTCATACCGGCCGCTATGGTCACCTACTTTGTCGCGCTTGTATTTTATCGACATTTCGTCGGTGCCTGAAACCAAAGCGAGCCCGACCCTGAAGAATTGCTTGCCCTTGTCGCGCTCCAAGAAGGTGACTCAAACCGAATGAGCATTCGAACGATCCGCAAAATCGTCAAATTCAGCAATCCCTTCACGATGGAAGGGGTTGGCCGAGTTTTGCCCGCCGGCAATTATGAAGTCGTGACAGACGAGGAGTTGATCGAAGGAGTATCGTTTCCCGTCTATCGCCGTGTTGCGACGATGATGCTAGCTCCTACACAAACTTCCCATTCGATCGAGATGTTGACCATTGACCCGCGCGATCTCGCGG
>JBKPLN010000580.1:0-3239 GCA_046731635.1 Pseudomonadota bacterium
AGCCAAGATCGAGGCCGGAGCAAAAGCCAATCATCTTTCCTATATCGGCGATGCGCGGATCGGGGAGGGCGCCAATATCGGCGCTGGCACCATCACCTGCAATTATGACGGCGTTGCCAAGCATCGCACCGATATTGGCAAAGGCGCGTTCATTGGATCGCATTCCGCGCTGGTGGCGCCAATCAAGGTTGGCGATGGCGCTTATATCGGCACCGGAACGGTGGTGACCAAGGATGTTCCCGCTGGAGCTCTTGCAATTGCTCGCGCCAAACAGGCGATTAAGGAAGGTTGGGCAAAGCGCTTGCGGCAGGTGAAGGCGTTGGGCAAGAACCTGTCCGGAAAGAAGCCCAAGAAGTAAGTTGGCCGGTCGCAGGTGCGTAAAAGGAACCGCTGTCACACGCCGCAATGCGTTTTGATTTCCATGCACTTGCCGCGGACAGCTAAACCATAACTGACGGGCAAAGGGGCTATCGCAACGGATGTGCGGAATAGTCGGAATTCTGGGAGCCAAGCCGGTTGCCGAGCAACTGGTTGATGCGCTCAAGCGGCTCGAATACCGCGGCTATGATTCCGCGGGGGTTGCGACGCTCGACAAGGGTGTCCTCGGGCGGCGGCGCGCCGAAGGCAAATTGCGCGCGCTTGAAACGCGTCTGGAGCGCGAACCGCTGGGCGGGACGATCGGCATCGGTCATACGCGTTGGGCGACGCACGGCCGGCCCACCGAGGACAATGCCCATCCACATGCGACCGAAGCCGTGGCGGTTGTTCACAATGGCATCATCGAAAATTTTCGCGAACTGCGCGAGCAACTGACGAAGCGCGGTCGAAAATTCGTCAGCGATACCGACACCGAAGCGGTTGCACATCTCGTCTCCGAGGAAATGAAGAGCGGAAAATCGCCAGCCGACGCGGTCGCCGCCGCGCTCAAGCAATTGCGCGGTGCCTTTGCTCTGGCTTTTCTGTTCACCGGCAAAGACGACCTTCTGATCGGAGCACGCAAGGGTTCGCCCTTGGCCATCGGTTATGGCAACGGCGAAATGTACTTGGGTTCAGACGCCATCGCGCTCGCGCCATTCACCGATACCGTCAGCTATCTCGAGGATGGCGACTGGGCGGTGCTGACGCGGAAGGGCGTTGAGATTCACGACGAGCAAGACCGCAAGGTGGACCGGCCGATCATGAAGTCCACCGCCTCGGCACAACTGGTCGACAAGGGCAACCATAAGCACTTCATGGCCAAGGAAATCCATGAGCAGCCTGAGGTCGTCGGCCACACCCTTGCTCATTACATTGACATGGTGAACGAGCGGGTCGCGCTGCCGCAGAAGCTTCCTTTTGAATGGGAGAAGCTCAAGCGGCTGTCGATCTCGGCCTGTGGGACCGCCTTCTATGCAGGGCTGGTCGCAAAATACTGGTTCGAACGTTTCGCCAAATTGCCGGTTGAAATCGATATCGCGTCGGAATTCCGCTATCGCGGCGCGCCACTCGAACCCGGAGATCTTGCACTCTTCGTCTCCCAATCGGGCGAGACCGCCGACACGCTGGCGACCTTGCGCTACGCGCGGGAGAAAAAGCAGCACATTCTTTCCGTGGTCAATGTGCCGACATCGACGATCGCCCGCGAAAGCGATGTGGTCATGCCAACGCTTGCCGGACCGGAGATCGGCGTGGCTTCCACCAAGGCCTTTACCTGTCAGCTCAGCGCACTTGCGTGCCTCGCGATTGCCGCCGGGCGCGCGCGCGGCGAATTGTCGGAAGCAGACGAACAAAATCTGGTGCGCGCTTTGATCGAGGTGCCGCGGTTGATGGCGGCGGCTCTTGCGCTTGAGCCGCAGATTGAGAAGCTGGCGCAAAATCTGGCCAAGGCGCGCGACGTGCTCTACCTCGGCCGTGGCACGAGTTTTCCGATCGCTTTGGAAGGTGCCCTCAAGCTCAAAGAGATTTCGTACATCCATGCCGAAGGCTACGCGGCAGGCGAACTCAAGCATGGGCCGATCGCGCTGATCGACGAGACCATGCCGGTCATCGTCATCGCACCGTTCGATCGCGTGTTCGAGAAGACCGTTTCGAACATGCAAGAGGTGGCCGCCCGGGGCGGCAAGATCATCCTGGTCACCGATCCGCAAGGCGCCAGGGAAGCGACGGTCGAGTCACTGGAGATGCTCTCGTTGCCCGACATGGCTTCTACGGTGACCCCACTTGTCTACGCCATCCCCGTCCAATTGATTGCCTATCATACCGCTGCGGCAATCGGCACGGATGTCGATCAACCCCGCAATCTCGCGAAATCCGTCACGGTGGAATAGACTCCATTCATGAATGACATTGACTTGAAACCGGGTGACGCAAAGGCGGGCGATGTGGCGAAAGTGGCCGCATCCCACACAAGCTTCGCTGGCCGCATCCGGAACTATTTTCTGACTGGGTTGGTGGTCGCCGGACCTTTGGCAATCACCGTGTGGCTGATCTGGTCGATCGTCACCTGGGTCGACGATATTGTACGGCCGCTCATCCCGCCGGCCTATCGCCCCGAGAGCTATATGCCTTGGAAAATTCCCGGCACGGGGCTGATCATCGCTTTTGTCGTGCTGACGCTGCTTGGCTTTGCGACCGCCAACCTGGTCGGGCGCACCCTTGTCGAGCTTGGCGAAAGCCTTCTGAGCCGCATGCCGATCGTCCGGCCGATCTACAAGACAATGAAACAGATCTTCGAGTCCTTGTTTTCCAAGAGTGGTTCAAGTTTCCGCAAGGTTGGCCTGGTCGAGTTTCCGTCACCCGGGATGTGGTCGTTGGTGTTCCTGTCGCAGTCCCCGGGCGGCGATCTCGCCAGAAAATTGCCGCAAGGGGAGCATGTGTCGGTGTTCATGCCCTGCACGCCGAACCCGACGACCGGATTCTTCTTTTATGTGAAGCGGGCGGACATTATCGAGCTCGACATCTCGGTCGAAAATGCGATGACGTTGCTGATTTCGGCCGGCATGGTCCAGCCGAACGGCGATGCGCAGAAAAAGCTCGCGGCGCTTGCCGCCACGGCAAATGCGGCACGAGCCAATCGTAAACCGGAAGCGGTCGAATAGATCACCCGGCGCGGATCAACCTGATCGCCTCGTCCTTGCCGAAAAGGTAAAGCAGTTGACGCAGCGCCTCGCCGCGAGGGGTCGTCAGCGTCGGATCGCGCGACAAAATGAGTGCTGCGTCGTCGCGGGCCGCCCCGAGATATTTGCCGTGCACTTCGGGAC
>JBKPLN010000581.1:0-7544 GCA_046731635.1 Pseudomonadota bacterium
AGCTTGGCGTACCTGATGTGTATTGCGCCAGCCAGAGTCGATACTGCGACAGTTCAGAATCGCGCGTGTCGCCAAGCTGTTCTTTCAGCACATGGCCGGAATAGATGATCGGGCTTTTGCCGGTCAGCCGTTTCACTTCGCGCAGGAAGGTTTTCAGATCATCGAGCGAAACGCCTTCATCTTCGTGATCGGCGGCGTAGAGATCGAGATCCTTCCCTACTTTGCTGACAAAATATTGTGCCTGATCCTTCATGTTACCGGGCCGCAGGAAGTGATATGCACCCCAGAGCAGGCCAGCAGCAAGCGCATCCTTTTTGCGCTGGTTATAGGTTGGATCGAAATAGTTATTCGATTCGGTTGCCTTGTGGATGATGCCGACCACGCCATCATCTTTTGCATCTTCAAAACTATCGACTTCATCCCAGTGCGAAAGATCGACCACCGCCTTGTCAAGCACGATTGCCTCTTTAACCAATGAGCCGTTCTGGTGACGGCCACGCAGTGTCAGTTTTACCCCCCCAAAGCGGAGATCAGGCGAGCAGAAAGGGGATGGGCGGCGACGTTCTGCGACCGGACGTAGCAAGCACCCGGCGGCAAATGAGCCGCGTCGTAAGGCCGCAAATGTGATGCACGTCACAGCCGACCGTTTCTAAATGCCGACAGTGTGGGCGTGCGGAAGGGGCAGGTTGATGATTGCGCACATTTTAGCAAAGCTTGGCAACGTGGTGTTTTGGGCCGGCTACGCCTTTTCGGCGTTATTCTTGACGCTCTTAGTTTACGCAGCCTCCCAAGGCGGAGCGCGTGACGTGGCAACCTGGGCTATCACGTTAGCAGTCTGTGCAGCTGCTATCGCTATCGGGTTCCTCGTTCGATACATTTTAGGTGGCAATCGTTCGTCCCAATAGCGCTTAGTGCTCGAATCTCGTCCATACTTTTTTGAGCGCTTTCTTCTCGGCCCTTGCGAAAGATATTTCATCCCAAGCAAAGTACAGGCCGGTAAAAACGACCAAGGTTATTATTACGACTATCATGATCTCATTCCCCGAAAATAGATCGGTCGGTCCGCACCATACGGGTCATGGTCTGAGACATCAGCTCGCTTAGGTCATAATGACGGTTTAGGCCGCGACTAGCTGGATCAGGCCCAAGCCTCTGGGACAGCTCTTCGATGTGCTCGTCTACGGCACGGTCGAGCAGTTGGCCCACGTAAGCAGTAATCTGCGTGAATCCGCTGGAATTGGTTAGATAATTGTAGCTCATGGTCTTCCCCTTCTGACCCGGCAAAATGCGGATGTCCGTATTGGAAGACTAGCTGAGTGAAGTGACCGCGCTGTGATGGCCATCACAAAAAGGCGGAATTTCCCAAGTCTTTTCAGAGTCAAAAATCCGAGGTCGCCGGCAGCAGCCTGGGCAATCGACGCCACGTTCTGAGACAAACTAGTTATCGTCGTTCACGACAGTGCAAGAAGGCCCGTAACGTGGTCCATAACTTGCGGGCCGTTTTATTTCTTCTCTGTGTTGGTCGGTAGCGTGACAACTACGTTTGGGTTTCCAAAATTATTTTGTACGGCGTCAATATAAGTACCCATGTCATTGCCGCCCGACACAACAGCTTTTGATTGAGACTTGGTTGCGTTTAGCTCTTTCGTCCCAATTTGGGCCGTTGCATTGGGATTTTCCTGTGCCTGAACAGACCCAATCAAATTCGCGGCCGCAATGGAAGCCGCAACTACGATGGCTGAAACACGGATCGTGCGGATCATGGTCTTTCTCCTTATTTGTCGGACAGCGTCTGCTGTCTGACCCGCACGTAATGCAGGAGGTTCGGCACAATAATCCTCGGAAATTCGAAAAGACCTTTCTGGTTTGCAGAAAGGTCCGCCGTTAGGCGGCTTCGGTAAGAAGTTGGATGCCATGTACGAATCGGGCCTATGCCAAGCGCACTCGGAAGGCGGATACGAGCGCGGCAGCAGTTATCGGCTGCCTCTCAAAAACAATCTGCGCTGAAACAGGTTGGGTCCAGCATTGGGACCAGGACACGAAATGTTCTCGTAGCGCGTGCCGCTAAGTGTTTGATCTTACAAAGCTGGAATGGCGTCGGGCGGATTGATGCCAGTGAGGGTATAACGGCGCTCGAAGGATTGCGCGACTTGCGATTCCAACGTACGACCGCGACGCGAACGAGGACCATCATGGCAGAGAAAAAGCGCGGTCTTACTTACGCGCAAGCCGGTGTTGATATCGATGCCGGCAATCGGATGGTGGAGCTGATCAAGCCCCTGGTCCGCGCCACCGCCCGTCCGGGAGCAGATGCCGAAATCGGCGGATTTGGCGGATTGTTCGATCTGAAGCGGATTGGCTACCGTGACCCGATACTGATCGCGGCAACCGACGGCGTCGGCACCAAGCTCAAGGTTGCAATCGAAACCCGCCGCCACGACACCATTGGCATTGATTTGGTCGCAATGAGCGTGAATGACCTCGTGGTGCAGGGCGCCGAGCCCCTCTTCTTTCTTGATTATTACGCCTGCGGGAAACTTGAGCCGGAGACTGCGGCCGCCGTAGTCGAAGGCATAAGCCATGGCTGCCGGGAGGCGGGGTGCGCCCTGATCGGCGGCGAGACGGCGGAGATGCCGGGCGTCTATCAGGGCGAGGACTATGACCTCGCCGGTTTCGCGGTCGGCGCCGTTGAGCGCGACGCTGTATTGCCGCGCGGCGACATTGCCGACGGTGACGTTATCATCGGGCTGGCATCCTCGGGACTGCATTCAAATGGTTACTCATTGGTGCGCAAGGTCGTCGAAAGAACCGGGCTGTCATGGACCGCCCCCGCACCCTTCATGCCCGAGCAAAGCCTCGGCAACGCAATTCTCACCCCGACGCGCATTTATGTGAAAGCATGTCTCGCAACGATCAACGAATCCAAGTCGGTGAAAGGCCTGGCTCATATCACCGGCGGCGCATTTCCCGACAACATTCCGCGCGTTCTGCCCAAAGGGCTCGGCGCGCGCATTGATCTTGCGCGCGTGCCGGTGCTGCCCGTATTCCAATGGCTGGCGCGCGAAGGAGGGATAGCCGAAAATGAAATGCTGCGCACCTTCAATTGCGGGATTGGAATGATCGTCATCGTCTCGCCTGAGCATGCTGATGCGGCTGCGAGGATCTTCTCCCGCGCGGGCGAAACGACTGTGAGGCTTGGCAGCATCATCAAGAGTCCCGACGATGACCGCGTCATTTACGACGGACAACTCGATCTCGGGTGAGATATGAGTCGAAAGCGCGTAGCGGTTCTCATTTCCGGCCGCGGATCGAACATGGCGGCATTGATTGAAGCCGCCAAAGACAAGAAATACCCCGCTGAAATCGTGCTGGTAATTTCCAACCGCCCGGATGCCGGCGGTCTTTTGGTTGCACAGGCTGCCGGCATTGCCACAGCGGTCGTCGATCACACCCAATTCGGTAAGGATCGCACCGACTTCGAGCGGGCTGTGCAAGCGCTGCTTGAAAAGCATCGCGTCGATCTGGTCTGTCTTGCCGGTTTCATGCGGCTGCTCACCCCCGATTTCGTGAGCAAATGGTACTTGCGCATTTTGAATATCCACCCGGCCCTGCTACCAGCCTTCAAAGGACTCGATACGCACAAGCGCGCTCTCCAGGCGCATGCCGAAATTCACGGCGCCACCGTACATTTTGTGGCGCCGGAAATGGATTCCGGACCGATTATCGCGCAAGGCGCGATCGCGGTGCGACCAATTGACAGCGAAGACACGCTCGCCATGCGGGTGCTCGAGGTCGAGCACCGGATTTATCCACTGGCCCTGAAGTTGGTAGCGGAAGGCCGGGTTACTGTCGAAAATGGCCGCTGCCTGATAGACGGCATTCCCGTCACAGATGGCAAGGACCTTGTTCCAGACGACGTCGCCTGAATTTTTTTCGCGCTGCAAAAGCGCACAAAATGAATTCATTCCCACCCGTGGTGATATAGACTTGGTTCGGACAGGGCCGCCACGCGAGTGGCACAAGCAACGAGGGGGAGACCATGGCTGGCAGAGGCGACGCAAGACTTCTCTATCCGCAACTGGGATCGTTTTACGAGACATGGCGCGATATCTCGTTCACGCTCGTGCGCGTTATCGTCGGCGTGATCATGGTCGTGCACGTGTGGGGCAAGTTCAAGGTTGGGCCGAGCGCGGTCGCGGCCAATGCCATGACGAAATATGGACTCGAGCCTTCGCTGGGATTTGCTTATGCAGCGATGTTCCTTGAATCGGTCGGCGGGGCTTGCCTTATCATCGGTTTGTTCACGCGCTTTTTTGCGTCGGCACTGGCAATCGAAATGCTGATCGCGCTGTTTGCAGCCCACTGGTCCCGCGGCTTCCTGGTTAGCCAGGGCGGCTACGAGTTCGTCTTGCTGCTCGGCGCGGTGTGTTTCGCGATCGCGATCCGCGGAGGCGGGCCATACTCGGTTGACAACGCGATCGGCAAAGAACTCTAGCCGCGTCGGATTTGCGGCGAAGGCGAAGCGCGGGCGTCAGGCCCGCGCTTTTCGTATCCAGACCCTGTTATCGTGAAATGCTGCGCCGCCATATGGCGCAATCGGATCAGCGCCGGTAAGGCTATTGATCCCGCAGCCATCGGCATAGGCCGAATTTGGCCAGATCGATTCGGCAATCAGTACCCCGCGGTGCACGCCCGCAAAGAGCCGCGCATGAAGACGCACTTCGCCGCGTTTGTTGCCGAGCACGACATGATCGCCCTCACCGATCCCATGCATGTGCGCGTCATCGGGATGAACCATCACCGTGGGCCTCCGCTCTTGCTCCAGCGAGGTCGGCGTCTCGTTGAATGTCGAGTTCAAAAAGCCCCGCGCAGGAGACGTTGCCAGCCGGAACGGATGCTCCATGTCGGACTGTTCGATCGAAGTCCAGTGATCCGGCAGCGGCGGCAGCTCGTCGACCGGACCGCTTCTGCAAGGGCTGCGGAACGGCACGTTCGGCCAATCCGGCTTGAAACGAAATCGCCCGTCCGGCCAAGGAAATCCGTCGAGGTAGTGCGACTGGCGGAAGGGAGGCTGGCAATCTAGCCAGCGGTTGGCGGCGAGCTCGGCGAACGTTCCACGCTTGGACACCCGCAGCATCTGATCGATCAGATCGCGCGGACTCATCTCGAATCCGCTGTGGTTCGCGCCAAGGCGCTTGGCGAGCGCGCAAATCACTTCATGATTGTTGCGGCATTCGCCCGGCGGCTCGACCAGTTTGGGTCCGAGAATGAGATACTGGTGCCCTCCTCCGCGATAAATATCGTCGTGCTCGAGGAAGGTCGTCGCCGGGAGCACCACATCTGCCATCTGAGCTGTCTCCGTCATGAACTGCTCATGAACGCAGACGAACAGATCCTCCCGCGCAAAGCCCTCCTTGACCTTGTTCTGATCGGGCGCAACCGAGACCGGATTGGTGTTCTGGATGATCAACGCCTGAACGGGACCACCGCCTTGCAGCGGCTCTCGCTCGCCGGTCAGGATCCCGCCGATGCGCGACTGGTCAAGCATGCGCACAGAGCTGTCACGAACGTCGAGGCCCTCGATCAAGGTCTTGTCGAGCTGAAAAATATCGGCGCTGATATGAAACGCGCCGCCCCCTTCGTACTGCCAGGCCCCCGTCACCGCCGGGATGCAACTGGCCGCGTGCATATTTGCCGCGCCGTTGCGCGAACGTGAGAAGCCGTAGCCTAATCGGAAAAAGACGCGCTTGCGTTCGCCGATCAACCGCGCGAATTCCTCGATTGTCGCGACAGGCGTACCGGTGATTGCCGCGGCCCACGCAGGATCGCGGGTGCGAAGATGTGATTCCAGTTCGCGTGGCGCGTCCGTGTATTTATCCAGGTATTGCCAATCGGCTTTCCCATCGCGGAACAGGCAGTGCATGACTGCACAAGCGAGCGCACCATCGGTCCCCGGCTTCACCAACACCGGCAAGTCCGCCTGTTGCATGGTGCCGTTCATGTAAATGTCCACAACGGCGAGTTTCGCGCCGCGTTCTTTGCGCGCCCGTACCGCGTGCGTCATGACGTTGACCTGGGTGTTGACCGCATTGGTGCCCCAGATCACGACCAGATCAGACTTGGCCATTTCGCGCGGATCGACCCCGGCTATTCGCCCGACGCCCGCCGCGAACCCGGCATAGGCCGGATTGACGCAAATGGTTGAGTGAAAGCCGGAATATTTCTTGACATGGCGCAGGCGATTGATGCCGTCGCGCATCACCAGGCCCATAGTCCCGGCGTAATAATACGGCCAGACACTCTCGGCGCCGTGACGTTGCTCGGCCTGAACGAATTTTTCCGCGACCAGATCGAGCGCGTTGTCCCAGGAGATTTTCTCGAACTGGCCCGACCCTTTTTCTCCCTTGCGCCGCAAGGGATGCAGGAGCCGCTGCGCATGATGCTCGCGCTCGGCGTAACGCGCGACCTTCGCGCAGATCACTCCCGCGGTGTAGTCGTTGTCTTTCGCGCCATGCACGCGCCCGATCGTGCGCTCGTCGAGCAATTCGACCTCGAGCGCGCAGGTCGATGGACAATCGTGCGGACAGGCCGAATAGCCAATCCGCTTTGCCTTGGGGAGACGGACGGTCTGATTCATCGCGCTCCCATTATAGCGGATCAGCCTACGCTTTGCTCTCTGCCTGCACTTTTGATCGTCTCCAGGCACCCCCGACCACGAGAACCAGCACCGCGCCGATAATTGCGGAACCTATCTCGACCTGGTGCGCGACGGCAGGACCATAGTTGGCCTTCAGCCAGTCGGCGACTACCGGATCCGTGGCGATAACCTCGCCGACAATCCAGCCCAACAGCGCGGCGCCAGCCCACACCAGGATCGGGAAGCGATCCAGCAACGACATGATCAAGGCCGCCCCCGCAATGATCAGCGGAATGCTGATGGCAAGCCCGATCACCAGCAGCGCCATGTTGCCGCCCGCAGCGGCGGCAATCGCGATGACATTGTCGAGGCTCATGATGATATCGGCGATGGCAACGATCCGCACCGCGCGCCAGAGATGCTCGGCCGCTTCGGCCTCGCTCTCGTCCGGATCATCGGGAACCAGCAGCTTGGCCGCGATGTAAAACAGCGCCAGCCCGCCAACGATCTTCAGATAGGGCATCGTCATCAACGTGGCGACGACGGCGGTAAAGATGACGCGGAGCCCAACGGCAACGCCCGCCCCCAGAATCATGCCCCAGATGCGCTGGCGGTATGGCAAGCCGCGGCAGGCCATAGCAATGACCACGGCATTGTCGCCGGACAACAGAATGTTGATCCACATGATCTTGGCGAGAGCAATCCAGAATTCAGTATGGCCTATGTCGCTCCAGCCGGCGCTGATCATTGACCACCAGCCGGTTGGATCCAGGAATAGAGCCATCGAACCCACTTTCGTTTTCCTTCCCCAGCGTTTGGAGCACCCTGCCTGCAGTCCAGCGGCGGGCTGTTTATCGTCTTTTGTAGGACCTTAGCCGACGATCTCGTTTTCTGAAAAGAACTGTGC
>JBKPLN010000582.1:0-4197 GCA_046731635.1 Pseudomonadota bacterium
GGGAATGGCTTGACCGAACCGACGCCTGAAGTTGCCCAGAGTGTCGCTGCCTACGCTTATCGGCCGACGGTGATGGGGGCGATGCGAGAATTCAAACTTTCGGAGGACGGCATCGATTGGGCTGTTGGCCCCGTCTCGGGTCATATCCCTTACCGCAATATTCGCCGTTTGCGCATGTCCTATCGGCCAAACAGCATGCAATCGCATCGTTTCCTCACCGAATTATGGGGGGAGAGCGGACCGAGGCTGAAGATTGCCTCCAGTTCCTGGAAAAGCATGGTGGAGCAGGAGCGACTGGACCGTTCTTACTCGGCGTTCGTGCGAGAATTGCACCGCCGTGTTTCGAAGGCCGCACCCTCCGCATGCTTCGAAAAAGGCCACAGCCCATTCTTGTATTGGCCAAGCCTCGTCGTTTTCGTGGCGGTGGCTTTGGGAATAGCGGCCTTGTGTGTGCGGGCGTTGCAGGCCGGAACGTACGCGGGCGCCGCATTCATCGGCGCCTTCTTTGCCTTCTATCTTTGGTACAGCACAAATTTCCTTCGGCGCAATCGGCCGGGCAAATATGACGCCGATGCCTTGCCCCAGGACGTTATGCCGGCTCCCTGATCGAACCAGCGGAAGCGGTTTTAGTGACGAACGACCAGCACCGAACACTTGGCGTAACGGACCACGTGCCCCGCGTTGGAGCCAAGGAAATATGTGCGCATGGCGGGCCGATGCGAGCTCATTACGATCAGGTCGGCGCCGAACGTTTTCGCTTCCTCGAGGACCTCATGATAAATCCCTCCTTGACGGACCGTCGCGGAGACACGGGAACCGTCCAGGCCGCATTCCTGCGCAATAATGGCAAGTGCCTCCTCCGCCGATTTGCGCTGCTGGACGTCGAAATCGGGCGGGACGTATTCCGCCAGCATGACCGGCGTCATGGCGAGCACATTGACAAGTCGGATAGACCCGCCTGATGCGCGGGCCATTTCGAGTGCAGTATCGATGGCGGGCTTGGCCAGATCGGTATCGGCAAGATCGACCGGCACCAGAATCTTTTTGTACATGACAGCGTCCCCTCGTTTCGCTGCGCGGGTACAATATGACATGTTTTGGAAGGCGCGTTGAGCGAGATTTGCCTCAATTGGCGGCTGAGGTCAGCGATTTTGGCGTCACGAGCCTTTCCAGCCGGCCGCATTGGGGATGCAACCGCGACCAGTCATCGAAGGCGAAATCGATGATGACAAGACCGCTGGTAGGCAGCTTTTCCTTCAGGCGTTCCCGCGCCTCGACGTCGCCCGATGCGATCAGCATGACCGCAAGCTCGTGAAGGCCGGGATTGTGCCCGATAACGAGAAGCGTGTGTATGGCCGGACCAGTCTCTTTGACGACCCCGAGGATGACATGCGCGCTTGCGGCATAGAGGGCCTCCACTTGCGTCGCAGACAGTGCGGGACGAAATGCCGCGCCGGCGAATTTCCAGGTTTCCCGGGTCCGCGCGGAAGGGGAGGTTAGTACCCGATCGGGGATGAGCGCGTGAGAAGCCATGTAACTGCCGACCTTGGCGGCGTCGTCGCGCCCGCGGTCGATCAGTTTGCGAGCCTTGTCCTCCGCGCCCGCGTGAGAGCGTTCGGCCTTGGCGTGACGAAATAGCAAAAGTCGGCGCATGGTCATGCTATGGAGATCGATGGTGGACAACACTAGCACGCCTTCGCCAGCCGCGGAGCGGCGAAGCATCAACCGCCAGTAGAGGTCAGGAGCGAAAGTCAAACATGGAAGCGGGCTGGTACGAAGCGAACAGCGTTGCGCGACCGGACCGTCCGCGTCTGAACGTCGATCTTGACGTCGATGTGTGTGTGATCGGCGCGGGGCTCGCCGGTCTCGCCGTCGCCCGCGAAATTGCTCAACGCGGCTGGTCAGTCGCCGTGCTCGAGGCCGCCACGGTCGCATGGGCAGCCTCTGGCCGCAGTTTGGGTTTTGTGCTTCCGGGATTCCCCGAAGATATCGGTGACATTGTCGAACGCATCGGTCTCGATCACGCCAAACAGCTTTGGAGCTTGTCGGAACAAGGACTCGAGTATGTCCGGAGCACGATCCTGGACACGCGCATGCCCGGCGTTGACCTCATCAATGGGTGGCTGCATGTATCGAAAACCAACAATTTTGCCGAGCAGCGTGCCGAAGTTGAACGCATGCGCTGGATGGGTGCGGACGTCGAATTTTGGCCAGTCGAAAGGGTACGCGAACAGCTGCGCAGTCCGCGATATTTCGGTGCCGTTCACTACCGTGAAGCCTTCCACATAGACCCATACAACTATGCCCTCGGTCTTGCGGCACTGGCTGAGAAGGCGGGTGCGCGAATATTTGAGGACACGCCGGCGGTTTCGCTCGACCCGGCCGGGGTCCGCAAGCGCATCGTCGCTCCCGCCGGCCGTGTACGCGCCGCGCATGTCGTGCTCTGCGGCAACATCCATCTCGGTGCCCTCATGCCGCAGTTGGCAGCGACATTGTTGCCTGTCACGACTTTCGTCGTGGTCACCGAGCCCATGGGGGAAACGTTGCACGAGGTGGTGCGCTATCGGGGGGCGGTAAGCGATACCAATCGCGCCGACAATCATTATCGCATCGTCGGCGGCGATCGCTTGCAGTGGTCGGGACGCATGCGCGCTTGGGAGGCGAATCCACGCTTCATCGCCCGCTCGCTTGCTAATGACATCCGGCGAACGTTTCCGGGCCTCGGGACTGTTGGCGTTGCGTATTTTTGGCGCGGAACATTCGGCCGCACTGTCCATCGCATGCCGCAGATTGGCGAAATCGAGCGCGGTCTTTGGCTGGCGAGCGGTTTCGGAAGCCAGGGGCTGAATAACACCGCCATTGCTGGCGAGCTTGTCGCGCGCGGCATCGTGGAGGGCGATGAAACATGGCGACTCTTCGCGCCCTATGAATTGGTCTGGGCCGGCGGCGTCATCGGCCGCATGGTCGCGCAAGGTATCTACTGGGGCACCCGCCCGGTCGAGCGCATCGAACAGGAAGCCGCTCGCTACCGGGAGCATCTGCGCGCGCGCAAACAGACGCAACCGAAGTCCCAGGAGCATTACGGCTGAGGAATTCGCTGCAAGGTCAGACTGGATTATCGATTTTCTCTGCGGGCCATAAACGCCAGCCGCTCGAACAGGTGTACATCCTGTTCGTTCTTCAACAATGCGCCGTGCAGCGGCGGGATGAGCTTCTTGGGATCGCGCTCGCGCAAAGTCTCGGGCCCGATGTCCTCGGCCATCAACAATTTCAGCCAATCCAAAAGCTCGGATGTCGAGGGCTTTTTTTTCATGCCCGGCACATCACGAATTTCATAGAATAGCCGCAGGGCTTCCGAGACCAGCCTCTGTTTGATCCCGGGAAAATGCACTTCGACGATTGCCCTCATGGTGTCGGCGTCCGGAAACCGGATGTAGTGAAAAAAGCAGCGCCGCAAGAAAGCGTCGGGCAACTCCTTTTCGTTATTCGAAGTGATAACGACGATCGGTCGCCGCCGCGCTTTGACCGTTTCACCGGTTTCGTAGACGAAGAACTCCATGCGATCGAGTTCCTGCAGCAGGTCGTTCGGAAACTCGATATCAGCCTTGTCGACCTCATCGATCAGCAGCACCGGCCGTTGATCGGAAATGAATGCGTCCCATAACTTGCCGCGTTTGATGTAATTGCGAATGTCCTTGACCCGCTCGTCTCCGAGCTGGCTGTCGCGCAGGCGGGACACCGCGTCGTACTCATAGAGGCCCTGCAAGGCCTTCGTCGTCGACTTGATGTGCCACTCGATGAGCGGCGATCCGGTCGCCTTGGCAATTTCCAGCGCCAGCACGGTCTTTCCGGTGCCCGGTTCCCCTTTGACCAGCAGGGGACGCTCCAAAGTAATTGCCGCATTGACCGCGACCTTGAGATCGTCGGTCGCCACGTAGGCCTTAGTCCCTTCAAAACGCATAACAATGCTTCCTGTACCAAATGCCCGTTATTCATATAGGCAGGGTTCGGCGTGACAAGGTGCTTTGATCCTAACGGGAACGTGATAGCGGCGCGACCATGAGTTGATTTGTGTTTTGCGGTCGATTCTTTATCCCGAGCCCGTAAGACGCGAGGAAATTCCGATGTTTCGCGTGCTGCTCAGCTGGACCTTCATGCTTGCCGTTGTCTTTGCTGCGGCTGGGCAGACCGCGGGCC
>JBKPLN010000583.1:0-3375 GCA_046731635.1 Pseudomonadota bacterium
CGGTCGAGGCAATCAAGCCGGATACCGAACCGGGCGCGGAGAAGTGGCTGAAGCTTAACGCAGACTACGCGAAAACTTGGCCGAATATTACGGTCAAAAAGGCTCCCCCGGCTGACTCTAAGGAGTGGGAGGGCAAGCCGGACAAACTCCAATACTTCTCGCCGAATCCCGGCGCGGGTGATTGAAGCGTCTCGCTACCATCGACTCTTCGAACTGACCCACGAGGCTTTTGGGAGGGATCGGTTGAAAATGAAGCCCCAGTCCCTTGTTAAGGAAGCTCACTCCCCGGAGCCATCCCGTGATGCGATAGAGTTGAACTCGGAAGACAGCTTTCCCGCGAGCGATGCGCCGAGTTGGACGCCATTCAGGCGGATCGGCTGTCCGAGATTGTCGACCACAAAGCCTGACGGAGCGTCAGCTCACTAATGACCTCGGCTCGCCCGACGCAGCCCCCGTGGTTGGAGGCCCTCGCCACGATGAATTGGAGGTCATTGCCGCCGGCGGCTCCGCACACTGGCGCGGAATGCATCGGTGGCGAATGACCCAAGCGGTAGTCGCGCCCGCAGGCGAATAGATTCTCCTCGTTGTTACGCCCAATGATCATCGCATTCGTGTCGGACGTGGCTGTCCCTGTCGTAAATTCCATGCAGTTGGCGAGAGACGCAGAATCGGATGATCCTCTGCGGGATGTTGGATCTCTGCAGAATAATTTTTTCGATTGTCGTCGATCTAATCCGGCCGCGCGCGGCGTTGGAGGCCGAGATTCTCGTCTTGCGGCAACAGATCATCGTACTGCGACGAAGTAGGCCCAGGCGGCTGTCATTTCTTACCGTTGACAAGGTCGTTCTGGGTTGGGTCTACCACCTGTTTCCGAAGGCCTGCGACGCGCTCGCCATTGTTCGACCCGATACCGTGGTTCGGTGGCACCGTGCAGGCTTCCGATTGTTTTGGCGCTGGAAGTCCAGGCGTCGTCTGGGCCGTCCAGCGGTGCCAGCTGAGATCCGACAGATAATCCGGGAGATGAGCTTGGCCAACCCGTTGTGGGGCACGCCCCGTATCCACGGCGAACTGCTCAGGCTTGGGATCGATGTCGGGCAAACCAGTGTTGCCAAGTATATGGTGCGGAGGAGAGGCCCGCCATCGCAGGGCTGGAAGACGTTCCTGCGCAATCATGCCGATGGCATTGCCGCGATGGATGTGTTCGTGGTCCCGACCGTCTCATTCCGCCTCCTTTATGGCCTGCTGATCATGGGGCACGGCCGGCGACAAATCCTCTGGCTCGGCGTTACCGCGCACCCAACGGCGGAATGGATCGCCAACCAACTGACGGCGGCCTGTGGTTGGGAGCAACTCCTCCCTCGCTATCTGATCCGCGATCGCGACGCTTGTTACGGCGACATCTTCGTCCGACGCGTTCGCTCGCTTGGCATTCGCGATCATCCGACCTCAGCACGTTCACCCTGGCAGAACGGATATGCGGAGCGTTTGATCGGCTCGATCCGCCGGGAATGCCTCGACCATGTTGTCGTGGTAGGCGAGCAACACCTGCGCCACATCCTCATGTCTTACATGGAGTACTACAACGCCGTCCAAACGCATCTCTCATTAGGCAAGGATGCACCGGTTCGAAGGATCATTCAGCGCGCCGGGCGTATCGAAGTGCGGCCTGTCCTTGGTGGGCTGCACCATCAATACCTACGGATTTGATTTGCGGTAGGGACAGGTTGCGCGCGTTCATTCAGCGCTGGAACGCCGCCTGCGACCGGGAAAGGGCGAGCGCGGTCGCCGCCTAATGCCTCGCGAGCGGGAAAGCTTACCGTTATGGGGCATGGGCCCGATCTGTCGCCTGAAGTTGAGACCCGCTATATAAAGCCTGAATGTTGTCTCGCGTGCGTAACTCTCGCGGCAGGCCGATAAACGCGCCCGCCGCTTTCATTCATCCATGCCAGCCAATCGTCGCCAAGCAGCCCCCGTCCAGGCACTCTCGACGTGGGATGACTATGCATCCTTGTTTTTAGGTTCCGGAGGCAAAATATCGGGCTCGAAGATAGATTTGACGAGCGAGTTTTCCTTTAGGTATTTGTGGTACTGAGTCACAACGGCTTTCGCTTCTTTAAGCGTGGCGGCCCGCCATTGAATCTCAAGATTTTCATTTCCAGCAATGCTTTCGATAATTCTTCGTTCTTCTACGAGCAGCCTGAATTCACTTGGTTGGTCCGGGTTGTCATTGCCGTTAAGGCTGGTGGCGAAATCGATGCGCCCAGTCGGGACCCAATCCCGCTTTACGACGCCTTGATACGGCGGATTTTTCCCGCTCTTCCAGTTTTTCCAACCTTCTAAGTTTGTAATGTTTGCCAGCGCAGTAGCCATCTCTCACTCCTTCTCCATGAGGGAAGCGGAACGGCGGCATCTTGACCGGGGCCCAGTCATAATCAAGTCAATGCACGGTTATCCACATCACGCATACGGCATCCGGTACGTGGAACACGCTGAGGGCCATGGAGACAAAATGTTTGCTGCGGTTTGTCAACTTGGCCTGGAGGGCATCGTTTCAAAGAAGCTCGACGCACCATACAAATCCGGGCCATCAAAGGTGTGGCTGAAAATCAAAAATCCGAGGGCACCAGCAGCCACTCGCGCAGTAGATGGGACGTTCTAATGAACCGAAAGTTCATTCTTGCTATTTTGCTGGTCGCGGCCGTGCCGGCGTTAGCGCAGGCTCAAAAGCCGAGGGTAACCAAGGATGACGCACAGAAGGTCGTGACAATTATCACGGGCGACAAAGCGAAGACCCAAACCTATTGCGAAATACAGAACCTCGGTGAGCAGATGGAGCGAGCCTACGAGAAGAGAAACCTCAAATTGGTCGATGAGTTGCTCCAGAAAATTGACGCACTGGAGGAAACCCTCGGTCCAGAATATCTCGCACTAATCGAGGGGCTTGACCTCATCGATCCGGAAAAAGACAAGCTTGGTGCGGAGTTTATGTCCATATTCGGAGCACTCGACAAGCTGTGCGCGAGGTAAGTCTCTTCGCTTCCGACCGCGGACGGCTACCTTACTTCGAACAAACTGCGCGGTATTGCCGGTACAAACGCCTTGTGGTCAAAAGCATAGAGGAGCGCACCTGCACAAAGAACCACTATCGCTACAATGACTATGTACCGCGCCAACATAACGTAAGCCTGAGTTCATCGGCGGCGCAGATTAGAGATGCAAGGCGACTTACTCGGGCAACACGCGCCCGCTAACGCCAACACGCTGATTAAGATAAAAGCAGCCATCATCAGTCTCGCTTGGCGGACTGTTTAGATGAGGCCTGAATGTCTAGTCTTGTGGGCTCCTGCCAATGATTTGTTGGCCGACGCTTGGTTC
>JBKPLN010000584.1:0-1541 GCA_046731635.1 Pseudomonadota bacterium
CACAACATGGACCTCGCGGGCCGCATGGACCGCCGCGTCACCTTGCGCGAGGGCAAGATCGTGGAGATGGCCTGAGCCGCGGCCTATAAGCCATTGAAATCCTGATGATTTCTGCGTCAGCAACATGGCTGCTTGACTCAAGAACAAACACTGAACTATGTTCTCTTTCTGTTCCGGGAGAGATGCATGTTCAAGCTCATCGCGCAAGAAGCTGCAGCGCTGGCATCGCTGGCGCTATTTATCGGAATGATCGCCATCTGGACGCAGGTCCTGGGGAATTTGTGACAACCCATGCGGCCCCTTTGTCCCCGTCGTGCCCACCATTCGGGACCGGTTCTCGGGCGGCCCGATCAATGTTTGTGCCGGGCATCCACGCCTTGATGTTGTCCCCGCATATGAGGAGTGGGTGGCTGGTGAACCGGCCATGACAGGGGCCGCTCCCGAGAAAAGCGGGCATAGCTTGGCCTTAGCGCTCGCCTGGTGATGGACAGGGCGGGGCGTCCTCCCCACTCTGGAATCGACAGGGAATCACCGATGGCCGGCCTCGATTTCGTGCACTTGCACGTGCACTCGTCTTTTTCGCTGCTGGAAGGCGCACTCACGATTTCGCGCCTCGCCGAGATGGCCAAATCCGACCATCAGCCGGCGCTTGCGCTGACAGACACCGACAACATGTTCGGTGCTTTGGAATTCTCCGAAAAGCTTGCGGGTTACGGGATCCAGCCCATCATTGGTTGTGCGCTTGCTGTGGACTTCGGTGACGCCGACCACGGCCCCCGTAACGGAAATGCGCCGCCCGAACGCTCGCGCATCGTATTGCTGGCAGCGCGTTCGGAGGGCTATCGCAGCCTCATGCGCCTTAATTCGCGTGCATTTCTCGACACGCCGGCGAACGAACCACCGCGGCTGAAACTGGAATGGCTGGAAGGCCAAACGTCGGACATCATTGCGCTCACAGGTGGACCAGTTGGCCCGCTCGATGGCGCAATTGCAGCCGGGCAAAGTCATCTCGCAGCT
The DNA here is from genome assembly GCA_046731635.1 of Pseudomonadota bacterium. Classification (GTDB taxonomy): domain Bacteria; phylum Pseudomonadota; class Alphaproteobacteria; order Rhizobiales; family Xanthobacteraceae; genus Pseudolabrys. Next base: position 1,018 of record JBKPLN010000584.1, read on the forward strand.
GATCGGCTTGCCGCGCTGCTCAAGCTATTCGACGACCGGCTCTATATGGAACTTCAACGACACGGAACATCGGCAGAGCGTCGTTGCGGGCCCGTGCTGATCGACCTCGCGTACGACAAAGGCGTGCCACTGGTCGCGACCAACGAGCCGTTCTTTGCGACCGCGCAGGATTACGAGGCGCATGACGCACTGATCTGTATCGCTGAGGGTCGGCTGCTCGCCGAAAGCGACCGCCGACAGTTGACGCCCGAGCACCGCTTCAAGAGTCGCGCCGAGATGGTTGAACTATTCCGGGATCTTCCGGAGGCGCTCAGCCACAGCGTCGAGATTGCGCGCCGCTGCGCGTTTCGTCCACGCACGCACCAACCCATTCTCCCGCGGTTCTCGACTGGCGATAACGGAAAAACGCTCGATGAAGCGAGTGAGCTGCGCAAGCGGGCGGAGGAGGGGCTGGAGCGTCGCCTCGAAACCGCCGGTGTCGCTCCGGGCCATACGGTCGATGAGTATCGAGAACGGCTGACCTT
>JBKPLN010000585.1:0-4856 GCA_046731635.1 Pseudomonadota bacterium
GGAACGGATAGCCTCCTTGTTCGGACCGTAACCCTCGAAGATGCGGTCCGGGATGTGGACGATTGGATCGAGGCCACATTGACGCAGATATCGGCACAACAGAGCCGATGCAGTCGCGCCGTCGACGTCATAGTCGCCGAATATTGCAATGCTTTCGCCCCTTACAATTGCGTCCGCGATGCGCACGCATGCCGCATCCATGTCGGTCAATGTATTCGGATCCGGCATCAACTGCCTGATGGTGGGATCAAGAAAGCTGTCGACTTGGTCCGGATCGACATTGCGTCCGGCCAGGACACGCGCAAGCAATTCGTCGAGCCCGTGGCGCTGCGCGATGGTGAGCGCCCGCGCCGACCCTCGCTCGTCGAGACGATCGCGCCATGCGCGCCCGGTCAATGACTGATCGACGCCGAGGAAATGGTGACCGGAATTCTTCAATGACATCGCGGGAACTGCTGCCATGGCTCAATCACCAGGGTGTCGGCGATACATGCCGGACCCGAATCGCACGTTTAACGGATACGCAGTACTGGGTGGACCTGATCAGGCGCTTCGGCAAGCGCCCGACGAACTAGTCAAGATGAAATTTGTCGAACTGCCGATGCTCGGCCAATACGCGCCGCACCGTGCCGGTGACCGAGCGCATCACTACCGTTTCGGTCTCAATTACGTCCTTGCCGAATTTTACCCCGCTCAGCATGGCGCCGCTGGTGACCCCGGTCGCGGCAAACAGGCAGTCGCCCTTCACCATATCGTCAATCTCGTACTTACGCCTCGGGTCTTTGATACCCATTTGCAGCGTGCGCTCACGTAGTTGTTCGGTATCGATGATCAATCTTGTTTGCATCTGCCCGCCAATGCAACGCAAAGCCGCCGCGGCCAGCACGCCCTCAGGGGCCCCGCCGATGCCCAGATAGATGTCGATGCCCGTTTTCGGTTCGGCGCAATGGATCACGCCCGCCACGTCGCCATCACTGATTAGGCTGACGGCGGCGCCAGTTTTGCGCACCGCGGCGATGATGTCGGCATGGCGTGGCCGGTCGAGCAAGAGGGCGGTGATTTCAGATGGCCTGACACCCTTGGCTCGCGCCAGATTTACGATGTTCTCGTCGGCCGGCGCGTCGAGATCGATCGTACCCTTCGGACAACCGGGCCCGATTGCGATCTTTTGCATGTAGCAATCCGGCGCGTGCAGCAGCGTGCCGGCATCGGCCATTGCGATGGTGGCAATCGCCCCTGGCATGTTCTTGGCGCAAAGCGTCGTGCCCTCCAGCGGATCGACGGCGATGTCGACCTTCGGGCCATGCATGGTGCCGACTTTCTCGCCAATGAACAGCATCGGCGCTTCGTCGATCTCACCCTCGCCAATGACGACGGTGCCGTCGATCGGCAGCTTGTTGAGTTCGCGGCGCATGGCGTCGACCGCCGCCTGATCGGATGCCTTGTCCTTGCCATGCCCCCGCAAGCGCGCCGAGGATACCGCCGCCCGCTCGGTGACGCGCACGATTTCGAGGGTAAGAATGCGTTCCAGCAAAAATTCCGGCTGGACGGTAATGCTCGGCATTTTGACGCTCCCCTCAGAAATGCGATCCTCGCCGAAAGGTCGCTCAATTCTTTTCAATGCGTATGACCTGTGGCCGGCCTGAGATCACCCTATCGCGCCCCACCGCCGCAAGAGCCTTACGCACGGCATCCTCGGTGGTTGCATAAGTAATGAGAATAACGGGGACGGAACCCGCCTTGGTATCTCGACCCAGATGTGCCGGATCATGGCGCTGCACAATGGATTCTATTGAAATTTCCTGCTCGGCAAGCCTTTTGGCAATGGTTGCTGCGGTGCCAGGCTTGTCGCGCGCGACCAGCCGAATGTAATAGCCGCCTTCATGCCGTTGCATCGGCGCCTTTCGCACGTCCCCCAGCCGCGCGGTCGGCCTTCCGAACGGAGCAGTGCGAATGCCCCGCGCGATGTCGCCAATATCGGCCAAGACGGCCGAGGCGGTTGCCGCCCCCCCAGCTCCGGGTCCTACCAGCGTCAGCGGATTGATGTCAGCCGCATCGACAGTCACCGCATTGGTCACGCCCATCACCTGGGCGATCGCAGAGTCCTTGCGCACCATGGTTGGATGCACGCGCTGCTCTATGCCTTTTGGCGTTTTGACGGCCACACCTAGCAGCTTCACGCGGTAGCCCAGCTCATCGGCGGCGGAAAGATCGGCAGGCGTGATCGAAGATATGCCCTCCACGTAGATCGCGCTTTGGTCAACCTTGTTGCCGAATGCGAGACTCGCCAGGATGGCGAGCTTCTGCGCCGTATCGTGGCCCTCGACATCGAAGCTGGGATCGGCCTCGGCGTAACCGAGCCGCTGCGCTTCCTTCAGGCATTCGGTGAATGTCATTTTTTCCTGCTCCATCCGCGTCAGGATGTAGTTGCAGGTGCCGTTCAGGATGCCGTAGATGCGCTCGAACGAATTGCCGGCCATTCCCTCCCGCAATGTCTTGACGATCGGGATGGCGCCACCCACCGCCGCCTCAAAATTCAGCGCTACGTGCTTGCCTTCCGCCATGGCCGCCAGCTTGACGCCGTGCCGGGCGAGCAAGGCCTTGTTTGCGGTCACGACAGACTTGCCAGACGAAAGCGCCGTTTCGACCGCGCCTCTGGCCGGCTCCCCGCCCCCGCCGATCAGCTCGACAAAGACATCGATGCCGGGTTCACGGGCGAGCGCCTGGGGATCGCCGAACCACTTCATTTTCCTGAGGTCGATACCGCGATTTTTGCCGCGTGAGCGCGCGCAGACCGCGACGATTTCGATCGGGCGGCCGCAACGCGCAGCCAACGCATCGCGCTGATGCGCAACTTGAGAAACAAGTGCGGTACCGACTGTGCCCAGACCGGCGATGCCTACTTTGAGCGATTGATTGGGCATGATTTCAACCGAAAGCAGGTTCAGATCCCCGAGAGGGGTCGATGACATGCTCTTGGGTATCATGCGCCCGGGCTGAAGCCATAAAGGAGCCCGCAGTTAGCGCCGCGTCGCGAGCGGGACGACGTTGTGCAGCTGCTCCGGCGCATTTTCCAGGAAACGTCTAACATTGCGCGCGGCCTGGCGAATGCGCTGCTCGTTTTCGACCAAGGCAATGCGCACAAACCCCTCGCCGTATTCGCCGAAGCCGATTCCAGGCGACACCGCGATTTCGGCTTTTTCCACCAGGAGCTTGGAAAATTCCACGCTGCCGAGGCCCTTGAACGGCTCAGGGATCGGCGCCCAGGCGAACATGGAAGCCCGGGGTGAAGGCACGTGCCAGCCGGCACGATTAAAGCTCTCGACCAGAACGTCACGCCTGCGCCGGTACGTTTCGCGCATCTCCCTGATGCAGTCATCGGGTCCGTTGAGCGCGGCCGTGGCCGCCACTTGCACAGGCGTAAACGCGCCGTAGTCGAGATAGGACTTCACCCGGCCCAGCGCCTCAATGATGCGTTCGTTGCCTACGGCGAAGCCAATTCGCCATCCAGGCATCGAAAATGTTTTCGACATCGACGTGAACTCGACCGCAATGTCGTTCGCACCGGGAACCTGAAGCAGCGAAGGCGGAGGATTTCCGTCAAAATAGACTTCCGCATAGGCGAGGTCGGACAGCACGAGGATGTCATGCTTTTTCGCAAAGGCGATCAGGTCCTTGTAGAAGTCGAGCGTAGCAACATAGGCGGTGGGATTGGCCGGATAACAGACCACCACTGCCCTGGGCTTGGGGATCGAATGCACGATCGCCCGTTCGAGCGTGTGGAAGAAATTCGGAGTCGGCTCCGACGGTACCGAGCGAATAGCGCCGCCCGCCATCAGGAACCCGAACGCGTGGATGGGATAGCTTGGGTTCGGAACCAGCACGACGTCGCCAGGCGCGGTGATGGCCTGGGCGACATTCGCAAAACCTTCCTTTGAGCCGAGCGTAGTAACGACCTGCGTCTCGGGATTGAGCTTCACGCCGAAGCGGCGATCGTAGTAGGCCGCCTGCGCGCGACGCAGTCCGGGAATTCCGCGCGAGGCTGAATACCGATCGGTGCGCGGCTTGCCGAGAGTCTCCTTGAGTTTCTCGATTACGTGCGGCGGCGCGGGCATGTCCGGATTGCCCATGCCGAGGTCAATGATATCCGCCCCGGCATTGCGAGCCTTCGCCTTTGCCTTGTTCACTTCCTCGAACACATAGGGAGGCAAACGAAGAATGCGGTAAAATTCTTCCATCGGCTCAAACCTTAAAGGTCGGCTGCCCTTCCAGCCCGCGGGTGCCCCGGCTGGCTTTTATCACGGGTTCGGCTTCGCGCCAGTGGTCTGCCCGTTTTGGGCGGCAGTTGGCGGTTTTTTGGCCGGCGCGGCGGCTTTCTTGCTGGCTGGCGAACGTCCTTCCTGCCGGTCCCGCAGGGCGGTCAGTTCCTTTTCGGTCTTGACCTGCTCTTCTTCGGTCATCGGTACCGACGACCGGGCCGGCGGCATGTCATGCACGGCCGGGTATTCGAGGGGCTTTTCGGGACGCGCCGGAGCGCCGGCGGGCAGCCCCAGGTCGCCGGGCAGGCGGTCAATCATTGGGCCCGCGGAACAACCCGCTAGGGCCGCGAGCAGGCTCAAACCTGCAACCCGCAGAATTCGCTCGAACACACGTCTCATGTGCACCGCAAGATCTGCCGCTGATCCGGAAACTGATGTGGACTCAATGGATTATACCAGAACCCTGTTAGCGGGCTAATATGGCCACAGCAAGGTAACCCGCGAGTTACCGCAAGCGCGGCGAAACCATGTGCTGAAATGCAGCTTGCGCGACCGGTCCAGACACTTCTGTCGAAAGACTGAGCGAAGCCGATGGAC
>JBKPLN010000586.1:0-3313 GCA_046731635.1 Pseudomonadota bacterium
TCCATAGACTGTGCGGCCGGGTGGCGGACTCGCACTATTCGCACCGCCAGTGAGTTGCAGAGCTTTCTTTTCCAGCGCCGATCGCGATCCCGGTTTAATCGCCTCCGCTTTGTGAAACACTTCGAAAGCATAGTCGCCGGACGGGTCGGCTTTCGGCGTTGAGGTGCCGAGCTTTATCCCCGGATCGAGCATGCGATCGAGCAGAGTCTCGCTATTCACCACGAGACCAGGTTTCACCAGTGCGCAGAGTTGATTGCGCGCGAAGCGGAACACCGGACCACTCTTTTTCTCGTCGTGCAGCGCCTGCGGGTGCTCCATGTTGGCGGAGGCAAATACGTTTGCCGTAGCGCCTGCGGAAATCTCATTCTTCAAAATGCCGGAAGGTCCGTACTTGGCTTCAATCTTGTTGCCGGTCATGGCCTCATAAGCCTTGGCCACTTCCGTCAAGGCGGCTTTCAGGCTGCCGGCGGCGTAGAGCTGGACGGTCTCTGCCGCTGCCGGTCTCGCCATCGCAAGCATCGCCATTACCATTGCAGTCGAGCGCATTATGCACTCGTGTCGCTGGCGTTCGGATAGAACAGCTGTTCGCCATTGATCTTGTAGTCGGCGATCGCCTTCTGCCCCTCGGGCGACACGAGCCAGTCAATAAACTGCTGGCCAAGATCTTTCTTGACGTTTGGATGCTTGACCGGGTTCACCAGCATGACGCCGTACTGGTTGAAGAGCCGTTTGTCGCCCTCCACCAGGATTTGCAGATCGCCCTTGTTCTTGAACGACAGCCAGGTGCCGCGGTCCGAGAGCACATAGGCATTGCTGGCACCCGCCGTGTTCAGCGCCGCGCCCATGCCCTGGCCAATCGACTTGTACCAGGGGCCTTTGTCCTTCTCGATGTCAATTCCGGCATCCTTGTTCCAGAGCGCCAGCTCGGCAATGTGGGTGCCCGAGCGATCGCCGCGAGAAATAAAGGGCGCCTGCTTTTCCTTGATCGTCTGCAGCGCCTTTGCAACGTCTTTCATGCCCTTGATGCCGGCGGGGTCGCTCTTCGGGCCGATCAGAACGAAGTCGTTGTACATGACCGGATATCGCTTCACGCCTTGGCCTTCCGCGAGAAATTTCTCCTCCGCCGATTTGGCGTGCACGAACACGACGTCGGCGTCGCCACGCCGGCCGGTATCGAGCGCCTGGCCCGTGCCCTGCGCCACGACTTTTACGTCGATGCCGGTCTTTTGCTTGAACAACGGCAGGATGTGGCCGAATAGGCCCGAATCCTGGGTGGACGTGGTCGACGACACCACAATGGACTTTTCTTCCTGCGCGGCGGCGCTCGCCCCGGCCGCAATGACTGTTCCGGCTGCAGCAGCGACCATCAAGAAGCGACGGGTAAACATGTGAATCCTCCGTTTCGGTTTTTAGACCAGCAAGTCGCCGGCGATGAATTTGCGCGCTTCTTCGGTGCGCGCCTTGGTGAAAAATTCTACGGCCGGCGTGTTTTCAATCAATCGGCCGCGATGCAGCAGAACGACGTCGCCGGAAAGCCGCTTGGCCTGACCGAGATCATGGGTCGACATTACAATCTTGACGCCACGCGCGCTCACGGCCCGCACGATGTCCTCGATTGCCTTGGTGGCGTACGGGTCGAGACTGGCAGTCGGCTCATCGAGAAACAGCACGTCGGGATCACGCGCGAGCGCACGTGCAAGCGCGAGTCGCTGTTGTTCGCCGCCGGAAAGTCGTTTCGCCGGTCGCCCGCCAAGTTTGCCGAGCCCCACCAGTGTCAGCAATTCAGCCACGCGCTGATGCCGCTCGGCATGCGGGCTATGTGCTGCGGCGAGTGCATAGCGCACATTGGCGGCCGCCGTGCGCCGGAGCATTGCGGGGCGCTGGAACATGATGGCGCGCCTTGTCGGTGCAGCGAACTCTCGTCCGCCCCACGTAATCTTGCCGCTCGTCAGAGGCACAATGCCCATGGCTGCGCGCAGCAGCGTAGTCTTGCCGCTGCCATTTGGTCCGATCACGATTGTCGGCGCACCCGCTGTCAGCGTCAGCGTTACCCGGTCGAGGATCGTCACGTTGCCGGCGACGATCCGGGCTTCGACAAGCATCAGCGGGAGATCGGAGTTTGGTGCGCGCATGCTCATCCCGCGAAGCGTTCGCCTGCGCGGCGCATGCCCCAGGCCAGCGCATTAATGAGAATGACGATGGAAATCAGCACCAAGCCGAGCCCGATTGCGAGCGGCAGGTCGCCCTTGGAAGTTTCCAGCGCAATCGCCGTTGTCATGGTGCGAGTGAAGCCCTCGATATTGCCGCCGACGATAATGATCGAGCCGACCTCGGCTGCCGCTCGTCCGAATCCGGCAAGCAATGAGGTGACCAGGCTGAAGCGTGCGTCCCAGATCAGGGTCGTCACGCGCCGCACCGGCCCGACATCCATGGCCTTGAGTTCATCGCGATACTCCGCCCACAAGTCTTCGATTGTCTGCCGCGTGAGCGCGGCGATGATTGGCGCGACCAATACCGTCTGCGCGATCACCATGGCCTGAGGCGTGAACAGCAGGCCCCACGATCCAAGGGGCCCCGAGCGCGACAGCAGCAGGAATATCGCCAGGCCCACGACGACGGGGGGCAGACCCATCAGTGCGTTGAGAATGACGATTGTCGCTTCACGGCCGCGAAAATGCGTGAGCGCCAAAAACGCGCCGGCCGGCACTCCGATCGCCGCGGCAAGCAACACTGCGGTGAGGCTGACAAGAAGCGACAGCCGCACGATCGCCCACAAGGTGGGGTCGGCGGTCAACACCAGTTGAAGAGCGGATACCTCGCCAGTCATCGTATCTCTTGGAACTTTGGACTATCTGCTCATATGTGCATCCAGTCCCACGGCGGTCAATCTTTGAAAAAGAGACAAAAATATGCTTATCAGAACATGCGGTTGGAGTTGTTGGTGCCTCCCTGGTGCACGGTTGCGCGCTGACCAATCGCCGATATATTGCCCGCCGCTTGCGGATCCGACGGTCTGCCCGCGACGCCGAAGAAGGCCTAAGAATAAAGACAACTGACTGGTAGGTGCGCCCTCGAAAGGATGTGCCTCTGATAGCCGATCAAGAAAGATGGCTGCGGCAAAGGCGGCGCAGCATTTAGAAATGTCCGATCAGGAGGGGTGGCCGAGTGGCTGAAGGCGCACGCTTGGAAAGCGTGTTTACGGGAAACCGTAACGTGGGTTCGAATCCCACTCCCTCCGCCAGGCCTTAAGATTTTGGCTTGGCTCGTAATTTGCTCTTAGCCGAAGCAGGAATTGGCCCGATCTTGTCGGGCT
>JBKPLN010000587.1:0-6185 GCA_046731635.1 Pseudomonadota bacterium
GCTTGCCTCTGCGGCGGCACTCATTACCACGGCGATCAGTGTGTAAGCGCCGAGGAACAGCAACCAGAACGCGACAAGCCCGACGCTCCTCACAACGATCAGGTCGAATTCGCCGGTGCTGCGGAGGCGTGTGACAATCGCGTTCTCCAAGATCGTCCATTCTGGCGTGTTTAGAAATCCGTCATAGAGAACGCTGGAGAGCAGTAGGAGCACGAAAGCCATCGTCGAAGACGAGGTGCTACGGCTATCGAGAAGACCGGCGCCAAATGGCCGCAAGATCAATTCCGGCCGCGGACCAGTGCGCGCTTCCGCCGGCGCGAAACGCGCGAAAGTGCCGAAGACGACAGAAAACACTTCGCCATGCCGAATCCAGGTCTCGCGGCCGAACATGGCCATACCGGTCCAGGTTAAGACTGAATAGGCGGCCGCGAAGCACGCAATATGTTTCGGCACGGCGGGAGTTGGATAGACGAGTTCGATCCAGGAAAAGACAAGGAGCAGGAACACCGCGGGCCAGACGCCAAGTGCTGCGGGGTAGGGCAGGCGATACGAAAATTCACTTCCATTGCCGGCGCGTCTGAATATCCATGCGACTCCATCGAAAATCGTCGCCCATGGATTGATAACCGCCCACAGGTTGCCCACGAACGCCGACACATAGGCAAAGCCGACCCAGACGATGATCCAGACCATGGTCGGCGCGATGTTCCGATACGGGTTCTGGTCGCCGATGAAGCCAGCCGTGACGGTGATGACGAACAAACCTGCGGCAACCAGCTTTACCAATAGGATGACGGCTGGATGCGCAATGATTTTCCCGGCCGCATGGCTGAGCAAATCGAATTGCGGACGGCGTCCGGCTTCCACGGGACGACGAACGAAGAGGCCGACGATGACAAAGGTGACAGCGACGACCGCCGCTGTGCCATAAAGATAAAGGGAGAGCGGCAATGGAAGATCATAGCGTTGGCCAAAACCATGGGCACTGGCCGGGGCGGCGAGCGCGCAAATTGCCGACACCGTGATGAGAAACCGAATCGTGCCGGCTACGCAGCGCCAAGCGCTTGCGCTAGCGCGGCAGAACTTCGACCTGGACAATGGGTGCCCCGTGAGTGTGACCGCCGCCTGACTGTGCCTGGTGTTCTTGAACCGGGAACCTTCCGGTCGCGCGCGCTGTGAAAGTCATTTCCGCAACGACGCCGGGGTCGACCTTTCGTTCGATGTCATAACCGTGGAGGTGCAACTCGATTTGCTTATTCGTACTCCAACGCAGCTTGACGACATCGCCTTGCTTGACCCGGATCAGCCGCATGTTGACAGGCAATTTTCCGTTCTCGATGCGCAAGTTGAATGTCAGTTCCTCGGCCTTCGCGCCGGTAATGCCCAGGCCTGACGCCAGCGAAAGTGTCAAAAAGCAGCGAAGAAATGCAGAAACTCTAGTCCCGGTACACATGATCCTGGTCATTTTGCGCCGCTCGATTGGACGTCCGAGATCCGATTGAGCATCCATGCCTGTTCGTTCGGCGATGGGATGAGGGCCGGGTCACCCACCGCGGACCACATCAGTCGCCCGAAATTGTCGGTGAAGCCTGCAATCGGGTTCCAGGCCGCCTTCGGCGCAGCGTCAATCCCGAGCAAAAGCCAGCCATTCCAGGGAAAATCCTTCAGCTTCACGGTGCGAATGAACATCGGCGAGTTGAAGCCTGTCACCGCGTCGTAGGAGATGTTTTCGATGCCGGCGGTAAAGACCGTGCTGAAGTATTCGCGCTTCACCGTATAGCCCGCGACTCGCGCGTGGCATCCGTCGGCAAGGGTCGAAACGAGCGTGCGCTCCAGATTGATGCGTTCGACCGTGTTCTTGTACGCGGCCGTTTTCAGACGCTGCAGCTGGGTTTCGACCCCTTGTTTCAGGTCTTCATTGCCGATCAGTTCCCCGAGAAGAAGATACGTCTGATACCAACCGGTTCTCAGCCAGGCGGGCCCGGACCAGCCGTTGATGGCGGTGCTTGCGGGAGCAATGAGGTCTGCTGCGACGACTTCGACGATCTCAGCGTCCCAGTCCGAATCCTCCGAGCGCCACGCGGGGCGTATCAGGGGCTTGGCGAAAGCGCTGCCCGCCCTCACTTTTAGTTGGAGGTCGGAATCCGATGGCCCGGCACCGCCACCCAGAATGAGTGCCTTCGCGGTTTCTGCGAGATCAACGTAGTGCAGGTAGTCGCCATTAAAGGGTGTGACCGGATACGGATGGACGATCATGTCGCCGCCCCTGCCTGCGAGATCGCGGATCACCGCGTCGGCAATGGCGCAGGCGGACCGCGCATCCTTGGCTTTCGCCGAGGTCGGATTGACCCGGACAATCACAAAGGAACCGAGCGTGCCAACGTTGTCGATCGAATCTGGCGGCGTGGTGACGAAGCGCGGCGCGTTGCCGACGTAGGCCTGAATCTTGCCCGCAAGAAGCAGGTCTGTCGCTCGATCAGCCGCCATGGCTATAATTTCGATCTCGTGCGGATAGAAGGACGGATAGATCGGCGACTCGTGTCCGCTTTTGGCCGGCGTAGCGATCGCGATCACCAGTGCGAAAATACTCCAGGCACGGCGAAAATTCATTGCGCGACCACCATCATTCGAAGGTGTTTCCGCTCTGACCATCTTCGAACAGACGGCGTCCCAATGTCGTACTCCCAAAGTCCGAATGCATTACCCGCGCAACGCCTTTACGACTTTCTCGTTGGCGAGCGCCTCCTTCGGTGATCCATGGAAAATGATTTCGCCGCGATCGATGGCGTAAAGCCGGTCTCCAATCCGTGTTGCAGCGGCCAGATGAGATTCGGCCATAAGGATTGAAATACCCATTTCCTTGATCTTCATCACGGCTTCGATAAAGCGGTTGACCACGACCGGAGCCAATCCCTCGAACGCCTCGTCCAGCAGAAGCAGCCTGGGCGACAGCATCATGGCGCGCGCGATCGCCACCATCTTGCGCTGGCCGCCGCTGAGATGCAGCCCCTCGCGCTGCAGTAGAGCCTGGACTTCGGGGAAAATGCCAAAAGCCTGTGCTTCCGGATTTGGCCGCTCCGCGCCGTCCCGTTTCCGCGCTACTTCGTCACCCAGCCAGCGGCTGATCATCAAGTTCTCGCTTACCGTCAGTTCCGGAAACACCCCGCAGTCTTCCGGCGAAAAGCCGATGCCGCGCTTGGCCCGTTCGTGCGGCGGAAGCTTTGTCAGATCCTCGTCGCCAAAAAGGATCTGGCCGGAACGCAGTGGCAGAAATCCCATGATGCTTTCGATCGTGGTGGTCTTGCCGGCGCCATTTCGTCCGACCAGGCACACGACTTCCTGCTTTTCGACGTGCAGGGACACGCCATAGAGAATGTGGGCCGGCCCGCGATAGGTATCGATCGTCTTGAGCTCAAGCACGTCGATCAATCCTTTCGAGTAAATGCATCCGGTCCGGAAGTGCCGAGCAGGACCATGGCGACCTGATCATTTTTCCTAATCTCATCGGGCGTGCCCTGGGCGAGAATTGCGCCCTGTTGCATGACTACGATGCGATCTGAATATTTGAACACGACATCCATATCGTGCTCAACGATCACGGCCGTGATGCCTTCGCCCCGTACCACGGAGGCTATCGTATCCATAATTTGACCTTTGTCGCGCGTGCTGACTCCGCTCGTCGGTTCATCCAGGAACAGCAACTTCGGCCTCAGCGCGTAGGCCAACGCTACATCAAGCAGCTTTCGCTCACCCTGCGAAAGATCGCGCGCTCGCTCGTTGCGCTTGTCCGAAAGATTGAAGTTGCGCAGCACAGTATCGGCTTCGGCGCTCACCGCGTGATCGAGGTGGGCGAGAGCCGCTAGATTGGTGGTCTTGCCCTCACGCGAAAAGATAGCCAGCGTCACGTTATCGAACGCTGTGAGGTCATCGAACAGGTTTACGATCTGGAAGCTTCGTGCGATTCCTGCCTTGACGCGATCGGTCACAGTAGCCTGAGTGATGTCGTCGCCCTTGAACAGGATCTTTCCCGAGTCGGATGGAATCAGCGCACTGATTACATTGACCAGCGAGGTCTTGCCGGCGCCGTTGGGGCCAACCAACGAGACGAATTCACGCTCGGATATGCTCAGACTAACGTTATCGACGGCGCGCGTGTCGCCGAAATATTTCTTCAGATTAATGGTTTCGAGGAGATTCATGTCACCCCCTCTTTCTGAGCTTGCCAAATTGGCGCGCAAGCGTTCCCACGATACCTGTCGGCAGCGCCAGTACCAGCACCATAAGCACCGCACCGAGCATGAATTGCCAATAGGCGGTACTGGCGACGGCGTAAACCTTAAGGTAGTTGAACACTATTGCGCCGATGATCGGCCCGGTGAAGGTGCGAAAGCCGCCGAGCACCGTCATGAACACGATCTCGCCGGAGAACGGCCAATACAAAATATCGGGCGTGACGAGGCCATTCAGCGGCACCCACAGAATACCGGCAAGACCGGTGAAGCTGCCCGACAGCAGAAATGCGATCCAGCGATAACGTCGAATGGGAATGCCCAGGAACTGCGCGCGGGTCTCGTTGTCGCGTATCGCTTGTAACGCCTTGCCGAACGGCGAGTGCACGATCACCCACATGAGAATCGTGCAAACGCTGAATAGAAACAGCACGTAATAATAGTAGGATTGCACGAACGACTGGTAAGCATTGCGGCCCTTGAAATCGATCAAGCCACCAAGCAGCGTCAAATTGGCGAAGGCCACGCGCAAGCCGTCGGTCCCGCCCGTCACCCAGAAGAATTTGTAGGCCAGCGTCCACAGCACCTGCGACAGCGCAAGGGTCAGGATGCCGAAGAATATGCGGGTGTGGCGGACACAGACATAGCCAAACGCCGCCGAAATCAGGCCGGTGATGAGGAGCCCAACCAGAATGTAGATCTCAATGGAACCAACGCCGAAATATTTGACCAGGAAGGCGGCAGAATAAGCGCCGAGACCGAAATATGCCGAATGGCCGAAGGAGAGCAGGCCCGTATAGCCAAGCAGCAAATTGAATCCGAGCGCTGCGATCGCATAGATCAGTCCGTAGGTGAACAGCTGCGTCTGATAGACATCGAGAAATCTCGGCAAGGCCAAAAGCACAATGAGAATCGGAATCGCGCAGGCAACGATCAATCGAGTCGATGGTCCAGTGCGTGCAGCGTTGTCCTGCATCGTCACGCCCTCCCGAACAGGCCGGTGGGCTTTATCAGCAGGACAAGAGCTGCAATCAGATAGAGAACCGCCAGTTCGATTTCCGGAAAGAACTGAATGCCCGCTGTGCGCACGAAACTCACGATAAGCGCTCCAATCAAAGCGCCTTCGAGGCTTCCTAGGCCACCTATAACGACGACGACGAACGCAAGGATCAGGGCTTCGACGCCCATACCAAGCACGGCTGCCTGCGCAGGTACGACCACCGCGCCTCCGAGACCAGCCATAAAGCAGCCAAGAGCGAATGCCTGGACGTAAACCCACTTGACGTTCAGACCTAGTGCGGACGCCATGCGCATGTTCTGCGATGTAGCCCTGAGGATGACGCCAAACCTTGTGCGATAAATGACGGCCCACAGGAAAACGGCGGACGCGATGCCGATGGCAATGACCACGAGATTATAGACCGGATACCGCAGGTTCATGACTCGCATGGTGCCCATGCTGTCGATGACGGCACCCGCTGTCAGCGGCACGCCTCCGAACAGGAAGTGCATGACGTCCTCAAGGATCAGCAACAGCGCGAAAGTGATCAAAAGCTGATACTCCTCGGGACGCTTATAAAGCGGCCGCAGAAGTGTCGGCTCGATCAGGGCGCCGACGGCGGCGACCACGATTGCGCCTACAGGTAGCAACAGGAACAGCACCCAAAGAGGGGCTCCCGCCGCGAACGTGCCGATGGCCCAAGCTGTGACATAAGCGCCGAGCGCGTAGAGGCTGCCATGCGCAAGGTTGACGATCCGCATTACGCCGTAGATGAGGCTGAGCCCGGCGGCAATGAGGAACAGAATACAGGCGTAGAAAATAGAATTCAGAATTTGAATGATCAGGATATCCATATTTGCCCCGCCGAATTTTACTGTCTCGCGTGCATGTGCCCCAACATTCACATTTTTCACTAGTTCGGCGATCCTGTTCCGCCAACGCGCAAGCGCAACGAC
>JBKPLN010000588.1:0-4469 GCA_046731635.1 Pseudomonadota bacterium
TGCGCGGATGTAGGCATCTTGTGCGGCAGTTCGGGCACGGACCGGGCGCTTGCGTAGATTGATCTCTTCGAAAGTCGGACGGGGCGCGGCGGGATCATAGTCGAACAGCGATCCCTGGGCGATTGCCTGGCGGATGGCGCCTTCAACGTCGCCCTGGCTCAGATCGCGGCCACGCTTGAGCTGCTCGTAGAGCCCTTCCAGAACTCGACGGGCCTGCTCGCAGGCGCTACGTGAGCCTTCGACGGTGACATGATTGCCGCGCTGTTCAGCCACGACGCCGAGCCGTCGTTCGATCAACGCCAGGTTTTGTCCGTATTGCCCAAAAAGCACGGAGGCCAGCTTATTGTCCTCAAAAGCGAGTACTGTTTGCGTGGTCGCCGTTTCATCGGAAGCGGCCCCCGGGGGGATCACGGGATCTGTTGTGCGCAAAGGCGTTTCAAACTCCTGCTGCGGCGAGGACCGGCGCCTGGTTCTCGAGACTTCCGAAAAGACTGTTGCTGCCGACCTCAATGACGGTCACGCGCTCGATCGAGCCGATCAGCTTCTTTGGCGCCATCACCTGGACCGCCTGCAGATATGGGGAGCGGCCTACAAGCTGCCCAACAAGCCTGCCGGGCTTTTCGAGCAGCACATCGATGGTGCGCCCCGCAAATCCGGCGTTGAAGTTGCGCTGATGCCGGGTGATGACGGCCTGCAGGCGCTGTAGGCGCTCGGATTTTTCTTCCGACGGAACCTGATCCCTCATCTCGGCTGCGGGTGTTCCAGGCCGCGCCGAGTACATGAACGAAAAGGCGCCGGCAAAACCAACTTCCTCGACAAGCGTCAGCGTCGCCTGGAAATCGGTCTCGGTCTCGCCCGGGAAGCCCACGATGAAGTCTGAAGTGAAGGCAAGGTCGGCACGCGCCGCACGCAGGCGCGCAATCACATCGAGGTAATCGCGGCGCGTGTGCCTGCGATTCATTGCCGACAGAATTCGATCGGAGCCGGACTGCACTGGCAAATGCACATAAGGCATCAATGCAGGGAGCTCGGCATGGGCGGCAAGCAGATCGTTGTCCACATCGCGTGGGTGGCTGGTGGTATAACGCAGGCGAAAAATGCCAGGTACTTGTGCAAGGCGGCGCAGCAAATTTCCCAGCGTCGCCGGTCGGCCATCGGGCCCCGCCCCATGGTAGGCATTTACGTTTTGTCCGATCAGCGTCACCTCGCGCACGCCAGCTTGGGCGAGTCGCTCGACTTCGTCCACGATCTTTTCGACGGGCCGCGAAATTTCGGCCCCGCGCGTATATGGCACCACGCAGAATGTGCAGAACTTGTCGCAGCCTTCCTGCACGGTGACGAAAGCGGAAATGCCGCGCCTGGCGATTGCGTTTCGCTCGGGCGCAGCCAAGACCTCGAACTTGTCCTCGACGGGGAATTCGGTGTCGACAACTCTCTCGCCGAGCCGTGCGCGCGCGATCATCTGCGGCAAGCGATGATAGTTCTGTGAGCCGACCACCAGATCGACAGCGCCGGCGCGGCGAATAATCTCCTTGCCCTCGGCCTGCGCCACACAGCCGGCAACCGCGATCATCATCTGGCGGCCGTCACGCGCGGCCGCCTCTTTCAGTTCGCGGATACGACCAATCTCGGAATAGACCTTCTCGGCAGCTTTTTCGCGAATATGGCAGGTGTTCAGGATGACGAGATCGGCGTCTTCCGGCGCCGCAGTCTCAATGAAGCCTTCGGGTACCAAGGTGTCCGCCATACGATGCGAGTCGTAGACGTTCATCTGGCATCCAAACGATTTTACGTGGACTTTGCGGGGTCTGCTCATGCCGTGCCGGTGCGAATCTAGCGTGTTGTGGCGGGATTTGTCCCGCGTGACCATATATTTGATTTTACAACGATTTTAAGAGCGGGGCTGACTTTTCCGACGAATGAGCACGTGTCTTACGCAATCGGCGCCTGTCCCCGCAAGGCAGCGACCCAAAGCCGTCGTACGGTGCTCTCCAGCTGTTTCGTTATCGCCTTGCGGTCGATGTTGCTGTCGACGGGTGCCGGCTCGCCGTAAGAGACCACGACGTCTACCGCACCCCGCTCTATGAACGTCTTGATGTGGGGCACGAAGTCAAGGTCGCCGTACCAGGCGACCAGCGGGCGGTGCTGGCGTCCCATGGGAATTCCATATTGCCCGG
This sequence comes from Pseudomonadota bacterium, assembly GCA_046731635.1. Lineage (GTDB taxonomy): Bacteria > Pseudomonadota > Alphaproteobacteria > Rhizobiales > Xanthobacteraceae > Pseudolabrys. The sequence goes on from JBKPLN010000588.1 coordinate 2,178, forward strand.
TGTAGCCGATCGACATCGGCTGCATCAGTATCCTCTCTTCGCTGGCGCTGCTTGCTTCCTCGACAGCACCGAGCAAAGCTGAGCGGAACGGCAGCACCCGGTTCCCGTCGCTCGAAGTTCCTTCCGCGAACAGGACGACCGAAACGCCATTCCTGATGCGACCGACAATTTCGGCCACCGCATCGCCAGTGAGATGGCGGCGCGTGCGATCTACGAATACCGTCCGTTGCAGCTTTGCCGTGATGCCAATCAGGGGCCAGCTCGCGACTTCGCGCTTTGCAACAAAAGCGATTGGCGCAATCGAACCGATGACGACAATATCAACCCAGGACACATGATTGCACACGAACAGGACCGCGCGACCGCGCATCGGCGAACCTGCCATGCGCACGCGGATGCGCAACAGAAAACAGAGTACGCGATAATAATTACGCGATATGAAGCCCCATCCGGGCAGATGGAGCTTGTCGAGCAGCCACTGGAGCGAGATCAGCAGCGGCGTCATCGTCACGAAGAACGCCCCGATGAAAAGCGCGCGCACCATCAGCGCTTGGTCTTCTCATCGCTCAGCGGCACGGCGTAAAGCTCGAGCCTGTGATCGACCAGTTTATAGCCGAGCTTGCGCGCAACCTCGGTCTGCAGCCGTTCGATCTCTTCCGACTGAAATTCGATGATTTCACCGGTGCGCAGGTTGATCAGATGGTCATGATGGATGTCGGGGCTCGTCTCGTAGCGTGCACGGCCGTCGCGAAAATCGTGCCGCTCGATGATGCCGGCGTCCTCGAATAACCGCATGGTCCGATAGACAGTCGAAATCGAAATTCGATCATCGACCCTGACACAGCGACGATAAAGCTCTTCGACATCGGGATGATCGTCGGATTGAGCAAGAACGCGCGCAATGACACGGCGCTGCTCGGTCATGCGCATCCCCTTGGCCGCGCAAAGAGCCTCGATGTTTTTCTTCTCGGTGATATTCCTGCCAGCAGTGCTCACGGCACGTCTCTAACGTCGGTTCGGCACGGCATGTATGGCTTTCCTATCATATTGACGGTGTCCGGCATGTGTCCATCAGCTCAAAAAAGCTCACGCCGGAGGACAAGGGCGGTCGCCGCTTGGCCGTCGCCTGTGGAATAGTAATTGGCTCGGCGCGATACTTCGCTAAATCCGGCCCGGTGGTAAAGGCGGAGCGCCGGGTCATTGTGTTCGTCGACCTCCAGAAAAACGGTGCGTGCACCGAGGCCTGCCAGCCGGCGCAGGTGCAGATCAAGAAGCTGTCGCGCAAGCCCCCGACCGCGCTGGCGGCCGGCAACGGCAACCGACAGGATTTCTGCCTCATCCTCGACGATCCGGGACATGATGAAACCCGCAAGCTTTCGATCGATCATCGCGCGGTGAGCGATGACGTGTCGGTCGATCAATAAGCCCTCGACTTCCTGTTCGCTCCAGCCGCGCCTGAACGATGCACTATGGAGTAATGCGATCGCAGTCGCGTCGCGCGCGCTCGCTTCCGATAGCGACGCCTCGCCGCGCGAAAAAAGACCGGTAATGAAATTGATCATCGGCGGGCTAGTTGCACGCCATCCTGCGGGTGAGCATCTGGTGCCCGCAGGTAAAGCGGCTTTGGTGGTGTGTCGGTGTCGGTCGCGGCGGCGCCGAGCCGCGCCACCCATTCGATGCGAGGGGCACCGCGCTGTTCGACCAAGCTGGGACGACGTTCGCTCGAAGGCCAGGCCGCCGCGAGCTTGTTGGCTGCCGTACCGATGATTCGAGGCGCACCGCTTGTCGAGACTCGAAGTGCTTCACGCAATGGCGTGACCCGCGGGGCGACCACGGTGCGGCCGCCGGGCCCAAACACCTGCAGATAGACGTGGTCATGGCGAGCGTCGATGGCCACGACGACCGGAAGCGTGTCGTCGGCGGCGATAAAGGGTGCGGCGAAGGCCGCGAGCGTGGTCAAGCCGATCGCTGGCTTGCCCGAAGCGAGGGCAATGCCGCGAGCTGCCGCGATGCCGACGCGGAGGCCGGTGAAGCTTCCCGGCCCGGTCGTCACCGCAATGCGATCAAGGTCAGCGGCGTCGATCTTCGCACGTTCGAGCATACGTTCGATCAGTGGCATCAGGGCTTCGGCGTGACCGCGCTGCATGGGAAGCGTTTCCTGCGCGCGCGCATCGGCGTGCGCCGTATCGAATACCGCGACCGAACACGCCTCAAGAGCAGTATCGATGGCAAGGACGCGCATTCAGAACCCGCTTGCGACCTTCCGCAAAGAGCGGTTGATCCGGTGACCCC
>JBKPLN010000589.1:0-3574 GCA_046731635.1 Pseudomonadota bacterium
CTGGGAGACGCAAGGGCACTCATATGCGAGAGAAGCGAACCCGGACACGGCTCAGCGTTGACCAAGCCCGACGGAACAAGCGAAACCAACGCGTCCCGAAAACGGCTGGTCTCAGGTTGGAAGCATAATGGTGCGCTGAGCAGCACCAAACCACGTATCGATTCCGGTTCTGAAGCTGCGAATATTGCCGCCAGCGTTCCACCGAGGGAATGACCCATCAGAAACGTCTTGGCGCCTGCGCGCCTGCTTGAAATCGTTGCAACACATTCGGAAATGCTCTCGGCGTATTCTGCTAAACCATTTCCATCATTTCCCTCAACCGGAAGCCATTCCAGAAGATGAACGTTGAAGCCCTGATGCAGAATATAATGGATGGCACTCGCTGACGGGGCGAGATCCCAGATGTATGCGCGTTTGATGGGGGCGGCGACAATGAGCACGGATTGTGCGTGCGCCGGTTTGCCATAATCGCGAAGGCGCCAGAATGCACCGGAGGCTACAACATTATAGGGGCATTCCTGGGGACCCAATCCAAAGGCTTCGAGTGTCTGCCCCTGTGCACGCCGCAGCAGGTCGCTCATGAGGAACAGGGCGCGATGAGCTGCCAATACAGCATCACCCAAAGGCTTACTGGCGGTCACAGCGCAGCCCTGTATTCAAGGAAAATCACAGCACCCGGAACAGTTCGCATTCACATATCGCGGCAGACATTGCAGTCTTGCATCAAACTCCTGGAAAATGTTCGCTTTGGGTCACTAGCGGACATTTGCAGTGCAACGGCCCATGTCTGCTATGGGCCAATAGCGGACATTCTACTCGATCACCTCATCGGCTGTAGCGAGCAGTGAGGGCGGCACAGTTAGTCCAAGCGCCTTGCCGGTTTTAAGGTTGATGACCAGTTCGAGTTTGGTGGGCTGCTCGACCGGCAGATCTGAAGGTCTGGTGCCCTTGAGTATCTTGTCCACGTATTCGGCCGTCCGACGGAAAATCGGCGTAAAACTGGGTCCATACGATAAAAGCCCGCCGACCTCCGGAAAGATCCGAAAGGGATACACTGCCGGCAGTCGATAGCGCGCCGCCAGTTCGACGATCAGCTCACGATTGTTTATCAGCTGGCCGTCTGGAAAGATGATGAGACCTCCTCCGGATCGTTTGCTGTAGTTCTCGATTGCGTCCTGGACGTCGACCGCATCGCGGATCGAAGCAACGCGAACCGCAACCTTCTTGGTATCCCCGGCTGCTGCAATCGCATTTACAAATTGCGCGGTATTTTCGTTGGCGGGATTTGTTATCAGCATCACCTGCGAAATCCTGCGATCGAGCTCCAACAGCAGCTCGATCCACTTGCTCGCGGATGCAAATTCGAAATTGGTGAGGCCTGTGACGTTGCCGCCGGGGTGAGCCAGGCTGTCGATCAATCGCTGGCCAACGGGATCGGAAACCTGGTTGAACACTACCGGTATGGTTTTGGTGTATCGCCTTGTGGCGGCGAGGCTGGCCGTTCCCTGGGCAACAATGACATCGGCTGAGGCCGCGATCAGGCTGCCTGCTTCCGTATCCAGCTTTGTATAGTCTCCACTCGTGGCTCTGACATCGAACGCAACGTTTTGACCTTCAACCCAGCCCAGCTCCCGTAACCGCGCGCGAAACGCGGCGTAAGCCGGTGTCATTTCCTTGTCGTTGAATACGGTGATGATACCGATCAGCCATTTCTCGTTGTTCTGCTGCGCGATGGCCGCGGCCGGCCACACCGCCGCGGTTCCAATCAATATGATGAAATCGCGCCGTCTCATTGCGCCCCTCTCTCATGACAAGGTCATACCTAACCTTGAGGCCGGTGACGCATAAATTCGGCCTGTGTTAAAATCCATAAGTGACTACTAAGATCATCGATGACTTCCCGCAAATAGGAGACAAGGCCGATGCTCTCATAGTCGGCATTGTAGGCAAGGCGCTCATAGGCGCGGCCGATTGTCGAAATGCGGGTCGAAGCTTCGTTCAGCCGATCACTCAATGCCGGGTCTCCCGCGGCGCTCGCCTGTAAGTAAAGCATGCCGGAGACCACCTGCAGACTATTCTTAACGCGGTGGTTGACCTCCTTGAGCAAAATCTGATGGCGCTCGAGGGCAGCCTGTAACTTGCGCTGATATTGTTGCTGCTCGATAGCCATGCCAAGAATGTTCGCGGCCCCCTGCAGAAATGCGATGTCATGCTCGTTGAACTCGCCTTCGGATCGGCTGTCGACTTCGAGCACACCGAATGGCGAACGATCACCTTGCAAAATCACGTTCATCGCACGGCGAATACCGTGCTCTATAAGCAACTCGGGAGTCCGAAATCGTTGCTCGTTTTCGAGATGGTTGGAAATTACGGGCTTGCCCGTGCGCAAAGCATAACCTGCGGGCGAGGCCAGGTCGGCCCCGACGGTGGCATGCCCGACCACGCCCTCGCCCCAGCCGACACCGGCGCGAACCAGAAGCCTGTTCTCATTCGGGATGTATTCCATCACCTTGCAGTATTCGGCCCCCAGACCTTCCGCAGTAATTCTCGCGGTGTGATTGAGCATTTCAATGAAGCTCGTGCCCTGCAGGGCAAGGACACCAAATTCGGCGAGCAACTCTTGTTGGCGAATGCGCAGACGAGCGTGCGACCGGTCAAGTCGTCTGACTGACCATCACTGGATTGGCGTTTGACAACTGGTTCTTTCGGCCCAGACGGGCTCATAGCCGTTTGCTTAACATATCGCTGTGGGTCCGGGAGTTAATACCTGCCCCCAGACGGGGCAAATCGTACGGTTCCAAAGCGTGTCTAGCGCCCTCCGGGCTGGCCAGCATTGCCTAATCGGCAGCCTCAACCTCGCACAAAGACGCGTGAGTTCCTCCTGATTTTCGTTCTGTACGGAACGAATCCGTCGCACACCGGCTTGGTAGTTAGGAGTAATGCGTTTTGGCAATCATCCTTGTCGTCGAAGACGACCTCTTGCTCAGCTTGGACATCAGCGAGGCGATGGAAGATGAGAGCTATGACGTTATTGCTGTGGCAGATGCCGATGAGGCGATCAAAGTCCTTGAAAGTCGCAACGACATTCGCACCATCTTCACGGATATCGATCTGCCGGGTTCAATGGACGGACTGAAACTGGCTGCCGCCGTGAGAGACCGTTGGCCGCCGGTCCACATCATCGTCACGAGTGGCATGAGGGCGCCCCACCGCGACGAGATGCCCGCGAACAGTGCGTTTATTGCCAAGCCGTATCGTAGCGCCGAAGTCATGGAGGCTGTGCGCTCGTTCGAGAACGCTTCGCCTTGAAACCGTCGCGCAGACAACATGTCCCCTCTTTAACTGCCCGCAAATCGGATTGACGTTCATTGATGTAGTGGGGATCACAGTTGATCATTTGTTGTTATCTCCTCGACACGATGAAGGCTATTCCATCAGGGCGTATCGCTCCTCGGTCGCGAGCGAATCCCATTCCGGCCGGAAGGCGAGGTTAACAGTCAGTGACTTGCCAAAGTCGGGGTCGAGGGTTCGAATTCCTTCGCCCGCTCCAATCATCCTTCCTTCACATCGGCAA
>JBKPLN010000590.1:0-6237 GCA_046731635.1 Pseudomonadota bacterium
GAAACCGAGGGGACTAGCGTCTATGAAGTTGATGACGCGAAGTGCAAGGACGGACAATACGACATCAAGCTCGACAAGGATTTCAAGGTCATCTCCATCACGCGTGATTAGGTCCGTGCCGGGGCACTTTAAAAAATGCCCAGTGCGGAAGAACGGACACCACGAGAGGGTGGCGTTCGTGCCTGGATGCCGTGACGGGCGGCTTCGCCGAGCACCGGATGGCCGCGTGGCTGAACACGTAAGTGAGGCGCGCCTGGCTCAGCTTGTTGCGACGCGGACTGACGACCGGCGCGTCGAGCACCTCGAGGACGTCGCCGGCCGGATCCCTGATGCGCGCGAGCCAGAAAGGATAGACGTGCTCGATCAGCCAGGGTCGCAGCGTGCGCGGATCATCCAGATCGAACTGCATTCCCCACCTGCCGCGAAAAGCACGCACCATGGCTGCTCGGCGCGGAAAAATTCCACACCCCGCAACATGCGGGTCGCCTTGTCACGCGGCGCGCGCGCGCGCTAACATGCTGCCAAACAACAGCGGGGCATTTTGAAAAACTCCGCCGCCACTGAGGGAGGATTTGATGCGACTTGCTATGCGCTTTGTCGCCGCCGTCGCGGCGCTCGGTCTGGTGGCCGCGCACTCCGGAGCGCCGGCGCAGGCCCAGACCATCACGCTCAACGGCGCCGTACAGTTCAACGACGACCACGCCTTCAACAAGGCGCTGTTGAAATTCGAGGAGCTGGTGAAGAAGTACTACGGCAAGCCGATCAACTTCGTCCTGCACCGTAACTCCTCGCTCGGCCTGGAGAAGCAGTATTTCGAATACATGGCGCAGGGCAAGGCGGTCGACTACGCGATCGTCTCTCCGGCGCACATGTCGACGTTCTCCAAGGCGGCGCCGTTCATCGACGCGCCGTTCCTGTTCCGCGACCTCGCGCACTGGAACAAGGTGCTCGACGCGGACCTCTTGAAGCCAGTCGCCGACGAGATCAACGAAAAAGCCGAAGTGATGCTGATCGGCTACGCCGGCGGCGGCACGCGCAACATCTTCGTCAACAAGCCGGTGAAGAACCTCGCCGAGATCAAGGCGCTCAAGGTGCGCGTGCAGGGCGCACCGATCTGGAGCCGCACCTTCGCGGCCGCCGGCATGGCGCCGACCGTCATTGCCTATAACGAAGTCTATAACGCGATCCAGAACAACGTCATCTCGGCGGGCGAGAACGAGGCCGCAGGCGTCGAGGCGATGAAGTTCTACGAAGTCGCGCCGCACCTTGCGATGACCGAGCACGCGATCACGATCCGACCGATCTGCTTCTCGACCAAGACCTTCAAGTCGCTGCCGAAGGATCTGCAGGACGCGATCATCAAGGCCGGCAAGGAGGCGGGCGCCTACGGCCGCGAGGTCGAATCGTCCGAGGACACCGCCAAGCTCGATGCGCTGGAGAAGGCCGGCAAGCTGAAGCGCGTCCCGTTCGCCGACCGGGAGGCGATGAAGAAGATGGTCGATCCCGTGATGGCGGCCTACGCCAAGGAGATTGGCGCGGACAAGATCTACACGGCGATCAACGAGATGAAGTGACAGACCGCTTCACGTCTGCGACGATGCGCGGTCGGAATTTCCCGGCTGCGTTTTCCTCCCTCTCGTGACCGCTCATGACTGACGCCACCGTAACGAAGCCGCCCGGCCTGTGGCGCCGGTTCACCCGCCTCTATGCCGAAATTCTCTCCTGGCTGCTCGCGATTACGGTCGGACTGCTGATCATTCCAGTCAGCCTGCAGATCTTCTCGCGCTACACCGAGCTGATCCCGTCCTACATCTGGACCGAGGAGATGGCGCGCTTCATGTTCATCTGGACCATCATGATCGGCGCCATGATCGGCGTGCGCGAGTCGACCCATTTCGAGGTCGACGTCTGGCCGCAGATGGGTGCGCGCGGCGAGGCCCTGGCACGCCTGCTCGGTCGGCTCGGCGTACTGGTGGCAGCGATCGTGTTCGTCCATGCCGGGATCGAGTTCACGCGCTTCGCCTGGCGGCGCACCTCCGAGCTCGCCGACCTGCCGCTCTGGTACATCCACGTCGCCTGGCCGGTGACCGGCGTGACCTGGCTCGCCTTCCTCGGCGAGCAGGCGGCCGCGGACGTCAAGATCATTCTTGGGAGAGGGTAAGTGACGGGCTCCGTGTTGTCGCCCGGACTGGCGGCGCTGATCCTGTTCGGCACCTTCTTCTTCTTCATGTTCCTGCGTGTGCCGGTCGCCTTCGCGCTCGCGCTCGCCTGCCTGCCGATTCTCGCGATCGAGCCGCGGCTCGACACCATGAACCTGATGCAGGAGACCTTCAACGCCTACAACTCGTTCATTCTGCTGGCGGTGCCATTCTTCCTGCTCACCGCCAACCTGATGAACATCGGCGACACGACCGACCGGCTCTTGAAGCTGTCACGCACCATGGTCGGGCACTTTCCCGGTGGGCTTGCGCAGATCAATGTGGTGCTGTCGATCTTCTTCGCCGGCATTTCCGGCTCCTCGACCGCGGACGCGGCGAGCCAGTCAAAGATCTTCATCGATGCGCAGACCAAGGAAGGCTACGACCTATCGTTCTCGGTCGCAATCACGGCGGTGTCGGCGGTGCTCGCCGTCATCATCCCGCCCTCGATCCTGATGATCGTGTGGGGCGGCATCCTGACGGTGTCGATCGGCGCGCTGTTCCTCGCCGGCATCGTGCCGGGCCTGCTGATCGGGTTGGCCCAGATGGCGACCGTGCACGCCTACGCCAAGGCGCGCGGCTATCCGACCTATACGCGCTCCACTTGGCATGAGTTCTGCTGCGCTTCGTGGCTCGCGATTCCCGCGATGATGACGCCCGGCATTATCATCGGCGGCAAGATCTTCGGCTGGTTCACGGCGACCGAGTCGGCCTGCATCGCGGTGCTCTACGCGGCGGTGCTATCGCTGTTCGTCTATCGCGAGATGGATCTGAAGGGTCTCTACACCGCGCTGCTCGACACCGGCAAACTCGCCGGCATCGCGCTGTTCTGCGTCGGCACCGCGAGCGCGTTCGGCTGGCTGCTCGCCTATTACAAGATCCCCGAGGCGGTGCTTACCGGCGTCAGCGCCTGGGGCATGGGCTTCGCGGCGACCGGCTTCTTCATCGCGTTCGTGTTCCTGGTGGTCGGCTGCTTCCTCGACGCAATCCCGGCGATCATCATCTGCGCGCCGATTCTCGAGCCGCTCGCCAAGGTGGCGCAGATGGACCCGGTGCATTTCGCGATGATCGGCATCGTGTCGCTGGCGTTCGGGCTGGTGACGCCGCCTTATGGGCTCTGTCTGATGATCTCCTGCGCGGTCGCCGGCATCCGTATCCGCGACGCCATCAAGGATACCGGCATCATGCTGGTGCCTATGCTGATGGTGCTGGCGCTGGTGATCGTGTGGCCGAAAGTGTCACTGTTCCTGCCGCAGCTAATCTCGCCCGAGTTCCTGCGCTAAGCAGGTCTTGCGCGGAGGAAGGTTACTCGGCCGTTCCTTCGGCGCCGGCGCGGACTTCCCGCGCAGCGGCCGCGATCACAGCAGCGCCGAATGTTTGATCGCGCGCTTGGCGCGACGCCAGGCGGACGACACCACGAAGACCGGCCACCCGCGCAGCGTGGCTGCACCTCACCGAGTTCGCCGGGCCGCTTCAGCTTCGTGCGGTCGCGCCGCCGCGTCGCCTAGGACCCCTTCGCGGTGTAGAACGGCTCCCAATCGGGGCCGAGCGCGGTCTCGTAGGCGCCGCTCGGATGAGCTGGACCTCGAGATAGAGCATCGGGTTCAGCTGTGCGCCGACCCTCGCGGGCATCTTGGCGAAGGCGATGGTGTCGCGGTGCAGCGCTGGCCTTGCTTGCATGAGCGGGCGGATCTCCGGTCACAGCGGCGCAAACTCGAGGTTGACGGTTGTGCGAGCGATGTCCGCTTTACCCCTGAAAGCGGACATTCGCAGTGCACTCGCCCATGTCTGCTTTGGGCCAAAAGCGGACATCGCGGTTCTTCGCAACAAGCGCCAAGTTTGTCAGTGCGGTTTACTTGCCGCGTCCTGGTGAAGCGGCAAAATAATCTGAAATTCCATTCCGTGAGGATTGTTTGGAGCCGCCGTCAACCGACCGCCATGCGCTTCGACAATCGTTTGACAGATCGAAAGTCCCATACCCATACCTCTCGATTTTGTGGTGAAAAACGGCTGAAACATTTTTTTGACCACCTCTGGATCCACACGCGGCCCAGAATCCACAACCCTTACTAAAACCATTCCGGCGGGATCCACTTCAGTCCTTAGCGCCAGGGTGCGCATTCCATGCCCCGCGTGGCTCATGGCTTCCACAGCGTTCATAACCAAATTCAAAATGACCTGCTGCAACTGAACCGGATCGGCCATGACGCGTGGCGGCACATCAGCCAAATTCGTCTCCAATACGATGTTATTCGAATTTATCGATCTTGCCGTGACCGCAATGACTTGTTGAATGAGTTCATTGAGATTGACCTCGCTCCGCACGGTCGACTCATGCTTGAACATCGCGCGGACGCCCTTGATGGCGTCATCGGCGTGATGGCTTTCAGTGATGACCGTCTCTAGCGCCTTATGAGCCTCGTCGAGATTGGGAGTTTGGCGTTTCAGCCAACTAAAGAGCTGCCTGTCCGGAGGCTGAAATTGCAGCAAGCGGCTGGCGGATTTCGTGAGCGATGGAGGCCGATAGTTCGCCTGCAGTAGCGAACCGATTCATTCGGGCGAGTTCATTCACGCGCAGCAGCGAATCCGCCTCGGCGATTTGGCGACGCCGATGCTCATAGATCAGACCGATGATCAGCTCGGTTTGCAGCAAGAGCGCAGCCGCAATCAACATGATTTGCCACTGATATTGCTCCCATGCAGTCGGCTGCCGGAAGCGGATTTCGCTTCCCTTCGGGAGATTGCTCTCGCTGATGCCCCATCGTTGCAATTGCCGCGCGTCAAAAATCGGTCTGACAAAGTCGCCGGCAAGGACAGGAATATTCGACGCGCTTTCTCCGTCGAAAATTCGCAAGGCCAGGTGCGCCAATTCGCGACCGATTGCCCCGGGATCGGCGACCAAGCCGCCGACACTCCCGTAGCCGACGTGGGTTTCCAGGTCGACGATGATCGGACGGTTGGCGACCGCGGCAATGGCTACCAGCGCATCGCGGGATACGTAGGCCGGCTGGTCGCCGTCGAACGTCAACGTCGTGAAATATATGGTGCTGTGGTCAGGCAATGCGGCTAGTCGTTGCAAAAGTTCAGCCATTCGCAGACCGGTGAGGTCGATGGTCTCTACATCGGTGAGAGCCGCAATTTGCTCCTTAAAGCGCGCACGTTGGTAGTGCTGCCTGGGCACGTCACCTACCAGGGCGATGGACTTCAGGCCGGGCATGAGCGCTTGCGCAGTGCTCACGGAGGCTTGAAGAGGCTGCTGTCGTATCATCCCGGTGACGCCCGGAACAGCTCTCGCTTCCGCCGCGGACGCAGGATTGGAAACGAAGATTGCGGGCACCTCGGGCCATATCTCTGCGCGCGCGGGCAACATGAAACTCAGCGCTGCTGTTCCGGGCGCCACAATGACGCCTATAGGGATGTCCCGGTACTTTTCCCGCAAATAGGTCTTCAACACATCCTGGTACCCGGAGCCGCTAGAACGGATCAGATCAAGGGTCTCAGCATAAATTGCGACATGCTCGCGCTGACTAGCGCTTATAGTCTTGTGGAAAGCGGCTGACATACCCTGGCCGAACGGCTCGCTTGGGCCGTTGTGATCGAGAAACAGCACCGAACGCGGAAGTGGTTCGGCTCTTGGCGTGACCGCGGGAGCGATGCACGCAATAAGAAAGCCAACCACACCGCATAACAACCGAGTCGAGGCTGCAGCGAATGCCAGTCTGTCTGCGCCCATGCTCTCCTCCGTGGGCGTGCCAACAGGCCTATGGAGGGTAACAAGGCGTCAAATTGCGGTTGAGTTGGACTATGGGCCAACGCACCCAAATTCTGTTCGACGGATGTCCGCTTTGGGTCAAAAGCGGACATTCGTACCGCAAAAAGTCATGTCCGCTTTCCCCCCGAATGCGGACATCAACGCTCGCAAGAGAATGTCCGCTTCTCTAATCGGCCGGTTTGGGTCAAGCGCTTTCAGACTATCCACCAACTGCAGTGTCGATGTCGCTGACGGGCTCGTGCTTCTCTCCGGAATCGGCACTAGGGC
>JBKPLN010000591.1:0-1402 GCA_046731635.1 Pseudomonadota bacterium
GGCTAATTATTCGTCGAGCAAAGCCGCGATCATCGCGCTGACCAAAGTTTCCGCGCGCGAGTTTGCGCGGCAGAACATTACTGTCAACGCCATTGCGCCCGGCTTCATCGATATCGGGATGAGCAAAGGCATGTCCGAAGAAGTGACCGCGAACTTCATCAAACAAATCCCGCTCGGCCGTCTTGGCAAGGTCAATGAGATTGTCGATGCAGCGCTTTTTCTGGCCTCACCGATGGCCTCATACATCACCGGCCATACCTTGAATGTGAACGGCGGATTTTATATGGGATAAACGCTAGTCCAATTTCTGCACCAAAAGCCAAACCAGCGCTGACAACATTGCCGCGAACATCGATAGCACGAGCGCTGCGCGTTTCGACTGGCGTATCTTGAACTCAGGCCTGGGAATATCGTCATGAATATGACTGGCTTCATAGAGCTTCATCAGGGTGAACGCGACCACGAAGCCGACGGCGGCCCACTTAAGACTCCCGATGAGCAGTTCAGACATTTCAGTGAAACTCTACCGCGAGAACTGCGGCGCTCAACAACTAGCTGCCCGCACCTCCTCCCTGGCAAAGACAGGTCTGCCTCGCGCCCGACATGCCGCTATTGCCTGACGCGGCGTCGGGCTCCTGGCGTCCGAGGCGCCCAACTGCCTTTTGCCGGGCAACTTTGAACTTCCACTCCTTTTCGGCGACAGCTAACCGGTGGAGAAATCGGGGCGGAAAGAGCTTCTAGAGATCGTTGCGGCGAGCGAGCCGATCGCGCGCAAACTTCGCGCAATCGATCGAGCACGATGGCCGGCCCAGTTTTCGCACGTCACTCAGCCGGCGCAGGCGTTTCTCGTCGCCACCATCGCCCATTGGATCAACAAGACAATTTGGGTCCTCTGTCCCAACGTTCATTCTCAAGAACTGGTTTACGAGAGCTTGCTGAACTGGCAGCCGACCGCGCTTTTCCTGCCGGAAGAGGAGTTTGCCGCCGTCGAAAATGTTTTGCCCGATCCAGAAATCGCCGCCGAGCGGCTCGCGCTGCTTACGCAGGTCGAGCGCGAGGCCAGTCCGCATCTGATCGTCGCAACGCGTGCAAGTCTCGATCAAGCCGCGCCAAGGCGCGATCTGCTCCAATCCGCAGTCGTTCAACTCCGGTGCGGGGCAAACGCGAAGATGGAACACCTCATCGAACAACTTGCGGGCGCTGGTTATGAGCGCGTCGTTCAAGTCACCACCCGCGGGCAATTCGCCGTCCGGGGAGGCATTCTCGATCTCTATTCGTGGCAGGCGCCCTTGCCGGTGCGCTTGGAATTTTTTGGCGACGAAATCGATTCGTTGCGCGAATTCGATATCGATACTCAAACCTCCGTGCGCAATTTGACCTCGGTCGATATTCTGCTGGGAGC
>JBKPLN010000592.1:0-3968 GCA_046731635.1 Pseudomonadota bacterium
GATCTGGCCGGCCAGTTTTGTCTCGCCCGGCGAGAGCGTGGCGATCTCGGTGCCGATCGTCAGCGCTCGCACCTGGTATTCGGCATTACGCGCCGAATACACGGAGCGGAACACGCAGTCCCGTAAGCTGGCGCCGGCGACAGTGACGCCATGCCGCATCATCAGCACCATCCAGTGCTTGCCAAGCGCGCGGGCGAGCGAAGCGCCCTCCTCCGGCTTTACGACCAGCATGTTGGTATCGCCAAATTCGTCCCGCTGGTCCCAGAACGGCGGGCGGATCCCGCCGACGGCTCCGAGGTGGAAAACCGGCATGTAGTCGGTGCCGGTCGCAAGCAAAGGCATGAACGCCGGACAATGATGGTGGCAGACCGAATTCACCTCCGGCCGCGCCTTGTAGATTTCACCGTGGATCACCCGCTCCGAATATTGTCCGACGCCGGGGTCGCGCAGCGGCTGCGAGTCGAGATCGTATTCAATGAAGTCGTCCGGCGTCACCAGTTCGGGCGCGCGGGATCGAGACAGCAGATAACGATTTTGATTCTCGGGATGACGCATGCTGATGTGGCCGAAGGCGTCAATGACGCCCTCATTGGCAACAATCCGATTGGCGAGTGCGAGCTCCCGGCGGGCTTCGTCAAGTGCGTTTGGCACAACGTTTCCTTTCAACAATTTTGATGGTGCGTGCATTATAGGGAAATGAAAACGCCGGACCACCGTGCCCGGAGCTTGACAGATTGCGCTCGTTAGGGACGCTTTCCGGCGACATGACCGCAGCGCCGCAAATCGTTATCGACCAGGTAAATCACCTCTATCGTCCGCCGCGCGGACGCGAGGTGCTTGCGCTCGATCAGGTCTCGCTTGAAGTAGCCAATCGCGAGTTTGTCGCCCTGCTTGGTCCATCCGGTTGCGGCAAGTCGACGCTGCTCTATCTCATCGGCGGCTTTTTGCCGGTGGAAACCGGAGCGATCCTGATTGATGGCCAGAAGGTCGCCGGTCCGGGACCTGACCGCGGCATCGTCTTTCAGCACTTCGCATTGTTTCCGTGGAAAACCGTGCGCGGCAACATTCTGTATGGCCTTGAACGACAAGGTATGCCCAAGGACGAGCGTGAGAAACGCGCAATGGATTTCATCGACCTTGTCGGCCTTGCCGGATTCGAGGACAGCTACCCGTCACAGCTCTCGGGAGGCATGAAGCAGCGCACCGCGATCGCGCGGACACTCGCCTTCGATCCCAAGATTCTGCTGATGGATGAACCGTTCGGCGCGCTCGATGCGCAGACCCGTGGCCTGATGCAGAGCGAGCTCTTGCGCATCTGGCAACGCACCCCGAAAACGGTGATCTTCGTGACTCACGATGTGCAGGAGGCGGTCTATCTTGCCGATCGCGTGGCCGTCATGTCGGCCCGTCCGGGTCGCATCAAGACCATCGTCAACACGAAGTTCGACAAGAACGATCCGGACATTTTCAAGAACAAGTTCTTCGTCGAGAAGGTCGACGAAATCTGGAATCTGGTGAAGGAAGAGGCCATCAAGGCGCAGGGCAAACGGGTCTAGCGGGGCGCTTGAAGCATGAAACGGTCCTTTATTCGATATCTCCCGCTGCTACTGCTCGCAATCGCCTGGGAGGTGATCGCGAGGCTAGAGCTTGTGTCGAGCAGTGCGCTGCCGCCACTCTCCGAAGTCATCGTCGCCGGAATTGACATGGTCAAGGACGGCGAGCTCATCAGCAACGGCGCATCCTCGCTGTACCGCGCCGGCGCGGGGCTAGCGCTGGCGATCGTCGTGGGCGGAACGGTTGGCATCGCCATGGCCTGGTGGAAGCCGATCCACGTTCTTCTCGCGCCGCTCGTTGAGATTTTTTATCCGCTGCCGAAGTCGGCGCTAATCCCCGTCACGGTGATCTGGCTCGGCTTTGGTGACGGTTCAAAGATCCTGCTGATCTTCCTGGGCTGCATGCTCCCGGTGACGATCGGCGCCTTCAACGGCGCCCGTTCGAGCGAGCAGGCGCTGGTATGGTCGGCGCGCAGCATGGGCGCAAGCCGGCTGCGCATGCTTTGGGACGTCGTCGTGCCGAGCGCCATGCCGGAGCTGCTCAACGGCATCCGCACTGCGCTCGCACTTTCCTTCATTCTTCTGGTTTCATCAGAGCTGATCGTGGCGCAGAAGGGCTTTGGCCATTTGATTGGCGTTCTCGGAGCCAACGGGTCCTACGACGCAATGTATGCGGTTGTGCTCTGCGTGGCATTTCTCGGCTTCGCCGCCGATCGACTCTATCTGCAGATCACCAAGCGGACGCTCGCATGGCGGGATTGAACGAAACAATGCCGCGCGGCGGCCGACCAGACGGCGTCCCCGAAAAGGCGGCGCGATTTGCGTACACGCTGGTATGGGGCTTCGCGCGCATTTTCTCGATTCTGGCGCTGACAATTGCCTGGGAAGCGCTGGCGCGGAGCGGTGTCTTCACCCCGTTCCAATTGCCGGCGCTGAGCGCCGTGCTCGGACGGATCTGGACCGACGCCGTATCCGGCGATCTCTGGATCAATACAGCGCTTACGCTCTACCGCGCGCTGGTCGCATTCGCAATTTGCGCGATCGGGGGCGTGATGATCGGAATGGCGATGTCACGCAATGTTATCGCGAATTGGTTTTTCGACCCCATCGTCTCGGTCGGCTTTCCAATGCCGAAGATTGCTTTCCTGCCGGTGGTGATCCTCTGGCTTGGCGTCTATGACCTTTCCAAGATCACCATCATCGTCATCGATGCCATCTTCCCCGTGATTGCAGCGACGGTCATCGCCATTCAGGGCGTCGAACGGGAGCTGATCTGGTCGGCACGCAACATGGGGGCGACCAATCGCGAACTCCTGCATCACGTGATCCTGCCCGCGGCGTCGCCGCAAATCATGACCGGATTGCAGGTGGCCTTGCCGCTGTCTCTGATCGTCGCGGTGGTGGCGGAAATGCTGATGGGCGGATACGGTCTCGGTGGCGCAATGATGACGGCATCCCGCTTTGCCAATTCAACCAGTGTATTTGCCGGCATCGTCGAGATCGCCGTCGTCGGCTACGTGCTGGTCAAGGCCATGGCGTTGATTCGACGCCGCCTGCTGATCTGGCACCAGGAAGCGGCAGCGCCGTACACCCAGTAAAATTGGGCCATTTTAAAAAGAAATCAGAGTCAAAAGTCTCAGGCTAGCGCTGGGCTAGCAAGGGCCCGTATCCTCGCAGCCGTGGCCGCTGGTGCGTTTTAGCGCCCCGGCCTGGATCAGCGCGTAAAATGCTGCATGGTCCACCGTGAAATTTGTCCCTGCATTTGAGAGCCGAGCTGGCGAAGGCCACGCGGGCACTGCTGACTTGAGCAACGTCCAGCGCCGAGCTTTTGCCACGTCTTAGACTGTTTTTCCGAAACACCAACATCGGATAATTTCAAACGGCCCCGACTACCGTTTGATTTTTGATCGCCGCCACGCTTCACCGTTTTCGCCAACAGTTGCCCCGCCTTCCGCTCAGTCGCCTGGGTATCCTGCACATCCGACGCTTCTCCATCGCGTCCCTAATAGACGCATCAAGCCTTATCTTCTTTGTACCAACCTTGGCGTTTAAGTTCCTCGTATTCCCTGAATGTTGGATTGTTGGGAGGGCATTGACGAAGTGGCGCAGGTACTGACCGTGGCGACTTCATGCGATGAGTTGCTTTATCAGATAAAGGCCTTTTTTTTCGGTTCTGCCATAGCCGTACTTGACGCGACTATCAAAGCCATAGCGGCAGCAATAGTGCAGAGCAGTTTCTTCATTGCACCTCGCAGCACGATATTAGGGCGTGTACTCATAAATCGAGATTGGTCAGCCGCCCGGGTTGATCGATGTCCGCTTTGCCCCCGAAAGCGGACGTGTGCGGTGCAACTAGGGATGTCCGCTTTGGGCCAATAGCGGACATTCTCGTCAGTCTTCGGCTCACCTTTCAAG
>JBKPLN010000593.1:0-4703 GCA_046731635.1 Pseudomonadota bacterium
GCGATTTAAGTTGCTCGAGATACCAGCCGGACTTGTCCTGCCACATCTTCCAGCCCCGTGTTTCAGCAGTGGCCGCAGCCTTAAGCAATGCCTCCTGCGTCGGCTTGTCGAGCGCATCGAACGCGGCCTTATTCACGAAAGTCACGTTTTTCGGAATCCATGCCTGCGTGTCGTAGAAATGCGTCATCGACTCCCACGCTTTGCTGTCGTAGCCGGTCGCCGCCGAGGTGATGAAGGAGTTCACAACACCTGTGGCGAGAGCTTGCGGCAATTCAGCCGCCTGCACGGTCACGACCTGCGCGCCAACGAGTTCTCCGATCCGCGCGGTGCCGACATTGTATGCGCGCCACTTCAGTCCCTTCATGTCGTCGACGGAACTCAAATCCTTTTTCGCATAGATTCCCTGAGGCGCCCAAGGGACGGCAAACAGGAGGATCAGCCCTTGCGATGCGAGCTTCTTCTCGATCGCGGCTTTTGAGGATTGCCACAGCTTCATTGATTCCGGATAGCTGGTCGCAAGGAACGGAATGACATCGACGCCGAAAATAGGATCTTCATTCTCGTGCAACGAGAGCAGGACTTCGCCGATTTGCGCCTGGCCTGTCTGCACCGCGCGCTTGATTTCCGGCGCCTTGAATAGGGAAGCGCCGGCGTGAACGGCAATCTGTAATTTGTTGTCGGTTGCGGCGGCGACATCCTTGGCAAACAGCGCGAGGTTTTCACTGTGCGGATTATCCGGCGGATACGCGGCCGGCAAATTCCATTTGGTCTGGGCTGAAGCCGGTTGCGACGCCAAAACGGCGACTGTGGCTGCAGCAAGAACGAAACTTCTGAGCACGATCATGGAACGCCTCTCTGTCACGAGTTACCCGGGAAAAGCCATGCGCGGTAGCACCATTACGATATCAGGAAACGCCGTGATAATCGCTACCGCCACGACCAGCAGGAAGAAGAATGGCAGCGACGCCCGCGCCACCGTGTTCGAATCCTTTCCGCTCATTGTTTGAAGCACGAAGAGATTGAAACCCACGGGGGGCGACACCTCCGCCATTTCCACCACAAGCACAACAAAAATCCCGAACCAGACAAGGTCGAAGCCGGCCTGCTTGATCATGGGAACCACAATCGCCGTGGTGAGCACGATCATTGAAATACCGTCAAGCGCGGTGCCCAGCACGATGTACATCACCGTGAGCGCGGCAATCAGTGCGTAGGGGCTCAGATGGAAGCTGTCGACCCAGCTCGCCAGCGCAGCCGGAATTCCCGTATAGGCCATCGACGTCGACATGTAGGACGCGCCCGCCAGGATCAGCATGATCATGCAGTTGACGCGAACCGTTCCCATGACGCTGGCCCAGAAGGATTCCCAGGTCAGGGCATTGTGCCACCAGGCAATGGCCAGCGATCCCATCACGCCCCACGCCGCGCACTCGGTTGCGGTCGCCCAGCCCAGGAGCAGCGAAAGAAAGACAAGAAGGATGAGCAAAGCCAGCGGAATAAGTTGCCTGGATTCGTGCAGCTTCTCGCGGAAAGTCATCGGCGGTTCCGGCGGCGGCGTTTTTTCCGGATTCGCGAGCGACCACCCGGCGATGTAGCCGGAATAAAGCGCCATCACCAGAAAGCCCGGCAGGAAGCCGGCAAGGAAAATCTGGATAATCGAAACGTTGGCGGCGACCGCATAGACCACCATGGTGATCGACGGCGGAATCAGAATTCCCAGCGTGCCGGCGCCGGCGAGCGAACCGAGGGAAACCATTTCGTCGTAGCCGCGCTTTTTCAACTCCGGCAAGGCGATCTTGGCGACGGTCGCGCAGGTTGCAGCCGAGGAACCGGACACCGAGCCAAAAATGCCGCACGCCAGCACGTTCACGTGCATCAGGCGTCCCGGAATTCTGTTGAGCCACGGTGCCAAGCCACGAAACATTTCCTCCGACAATCGCGTGCGGAACAGGATTTCACCCATCCAGATGAAAAGCGGCAACGCCGCCAAGGTCCACGAGTTGCTGTTGCCCCATATGGTGGTGGCAAGAACCGGGCCGGACGGAATGCCGCCGCCAATGAATTGCATGCCGACATAACCGGTCGCCATCAAAGCAATGGCGATCCATACTCCGCCCGCGAGCAGGACCGTCAGAAAGACAAGCAGCAGTGCCGAGATGCCGACCAGTTCAGCCATCTCAAACACCGCTCTGAATAGCCTGCTCGACGACCTCTTCGGCCGTCTTCGGCTTCGGCTTTTCATATCGTGGTGGATTGCCGCGCACGACGTGGATGAGTTCGTCGATAAAGGCGACCAGCAGGATCAACAGGCCGCCGCTGTATCCGAGCTGCGGAATCCACAGCGGCACAGGCAATACGCCTTGAGCCATGTCGTGAAAGCGCCAGGAATCGTAGGTCAGCAGCGTGGCGTAATAGGCAAAGAAAGCGACGAAGAACCCGCCGATCAGCAACGCAGCGATTTCGACAATATGGCGGGTGCGCCCTTCGAGGCGATCGATCAGAAGTCCGACCCGGATCATCTCGCCGTGACGAAACGTATGCGCAAGCCCCAGAAATGACGTCGCCACCATGCACCAGGAGACAAGATCGTCCCCGGCGGGAATGTTCAGCCCCACGGGACGGCCGGCGGATAGCAGCATCATCAAGACGAAGATCGCCAGCAGGAAGCCTCCCGCGGCATAACCGGCGAAGAGATACAGCCTGTCCAGAAAAACGCGTATCATGCGCGATCCCCCCTTGCGCATGATGACGCCGGGCTTGGTTCGCAGGCAATAGTCTTTGGAAGTGCGCAGTTTCGACTTAGGACAGGCGCGTCAAATCGGATCGACACCCTTGGCTCGCAGCGTCACTGCCGCAGCAGGGGCGGTCAGAAAGCGGATCAGAGCCTTGGCCGGCTCGGATTCTTTTGCCGATGTTGCCAGGCCGGCGGCGAATCCGATCTTCGTCTGCAGTTCCTCGGGGATCGGTCCAACAAGCTCGACGCCCGGGACGTCGGAAATGCGCGTTGCGACCACAACCACCATGTCGGCTTCGCCGCGCGCGACAACCTCGACCGTGTCCTCTGCTTCCATCGGCTTGAGCTTGCCTTGCATCTCCCCCTTGATCCCCAGGCGGTCGAGAAGGCTCACAAAATATATGCCGCTAGCCCCTTCTGCCGGGGTAAGCGACCGCCTTCGCCGCGAGCAGCGTGCGTTTGAATGAGTCGACCGTGGCAATGTCCGGTTTTGCCTCGCCCGCACGTACCGCGACGCCGAGGCCGGAACGGCCGATATCGGCGCGTGGCCCGATAACCGCTCCGTCCTTAATCAGTGTATCGATAATCGGAGGATTTCCTATAACCACATCGAAGCGTTCGCCGGCTTCGATCTTCTTCTTGACATCGGCGTTAACGCCGAACCGAAGATCGATCGTGTTCCCGGTCGCCTTTTCAAACTGGGCGCAAAGCTCGCGCACCGCCGCCTTCGGACCGTTGCCGCTGAGCACTTTGATTTCGGCCGCCTGCGAGGGCGACGCGGCGGCCAACGACACAATCGCAAATGCGCACAATACCTTCATCCAGGTCACCAACTTTTCCCCGACCGAGCCTAGCAGGCTTGTTTTGACCCCGACAGGCCGGACATAGTGGTGCTTTCGCGCCGCCAAGCTCATGCCCAAACCGTCTTCACCACGCCTCTGGGACTTCTGGATCGATCGCGGCGGCACCTTTACCGACGTGGTCGGGCGGCGCCCGGACGGAACACTGGTCGCCCACAAGTTGCTGTCAGAGAATCCGGAAGCCTATGCCGATGCTGCCGTGCAAGGCATTCGCAACTTGCTTGGCCTTACCCCGGGCGAGGAAATCCCGCCGCGGCGTGTTGGCGCGGTGAAGATGGGCACCACGGTCGCCACCAACGCCCTTCTCGAACGCAAGGGTGAACGCACACTCCTTGTTGTGACGAAGGGCTTCCGTGACGCTCTCAAGATCGGCTATCAGGCGCGCCCGAAGATTTTCGCGCGTCAGATCATAAAGCCCGACATGCTTTATGAGCGTGTCTTCGAAGTGGATGAGCGCGTGCGCGCGGACGGCACGGTGGACCAGGAACCGGATCTCGAGGTCCTGCGAGCCGACCTCGAAGGCGCGAAATGGACCGGCATCAAGGCCGTCGCAATCGTGTTCATGCACGCTTATCGCTTTCCCGAGCACGAGAAACGGGTCGCTGCGCTCGCGCGTGAAATGGGCTTCGCGCAAGTTTCAGTGAGCCATGAGGTCTCCCCGCTGATCAAGCTGGTCGGCCGTGGCGACACCACGGTCGTGGATGCCTATTTGTCGCCGATCCTTAGCCGTTACGTGGCCCGGGTGGACAAGGACCTCGACACAAAACGCTCTGCCGCGCGTCTGATGTTCATGATGTCATCCGGCGGATTGACGGCCGCCAGTCTGTTCCAGGGCAAAGATGCAATTCTATCCGGGCCCGCGGGCGGAGTTGTTGGAATGGCGGAAACCGGACGGCAAGCCGGTTTCGATCGCCTGATCGGCTTCGATATGGGCGGCACCTCGACCGATGTGTCCCATTTCGAGGGCGAGTATGAACGCGCGTTCGAAACCGAAGTTGCCGGCGTACGGATGCGCGCACCGATGATGCTCATTCATACCGTTGCGGCAGGCGGTGGTTCGGTCCTGCATTTCGATGGAGCACGCTTCCGTGTCGGGCCCGATTCCGCGG
>JBKPLN010000594.1:0-6828 GCA_046731635.1 Pseudomonadota bacterium
ACCAGTTGTAAAGCGGAACCGCTGCATAGGCAGCGCCAACCATGCCGACAACCAACGCGCCGCAGCAAGCAGCCACGAGCAGATCGCGGCGCAGCGGCTTTTGTTCGGCATGGCGAGAGCATTTGGTCATCGGTCGGCGCAGCTCATGGTCAGATTGGGCGCATCAGGACGCCCGGCCCTTTCACCAGCGTCATCACATAGAACAAGATAACCAATGCCGCGAGCGCGAGCGCAATCGCAATCGAGCGGGAACGGCGCGCGCGTTTTTGCGCTTCCGTTAGCACGATTTCGTCATCGTCACGTCGTTCATTCATGGCAATACCGATAGTCACGCCGCCAATCGGGCAATCAGCCCGCCCCATCCACGCTCGACCAGCAAGACGGCGAACAAAAGGAACAGATAAAGGATCGAGAAGGCGAAGAGGTTCCGGCTCGCGCGCTCGGCGGGCCTTTGCTCGCGCAGGACCTGGCAGCCCAGCGCCATCATAATGGCGCCTGCGGCAACCGCAGTGATCCCGTAGAGCGCGCCGGCATAGCCGAGCAACCATGGCGCGATGCCAAGCGGCACGAGGATTGCGGTGTACAGCAGGATTTGGCGTCGCGTGCTGATGTCGCCGGCGACGACGGGCAACATCGGAACGCCGGCGCGCGCGTAGTCCTCCGTACGATAGAGCGCCAGCGCCCAGAAGTGCGGCGGGGTCCAGAAGAAAATGATGAGAAACAGGAGTATTGGCTCAAGCGTCAGCGAACCGGTGGCCGCCGCCCAACCGATCATTGGCGGAAAAGCGCCGGCAGCGCCACCGATCACGATGTTTTGCGGAGTCGAGCGCTTGAGCCAGATGGTGTAGATCACGACGTAGAAGAAGATTGTGAAGGCGAGCAGGCCGGCGGCGAGCCAGTTCACCAGCAGGCCCAGCGTGACAATCGAGAACCCCGCAAGAGTCAGTCCGAAGGCGAGCGCCTCACCGGGCAGCACGCGGCCCATCGGCACGGGACGACGCGCTGTTCTGGTCATAACCGCATCGATATCGGCGTCGTACCACATATTCAGCGAGCCGGCGGCGCCCGCCCCCACGGCGATGCACAACAGGGCAGTAAATCCGGTTACCGGGTGCAAGTGGCCGGGAGCGACCGAAAGGCCCACAAGCGCCGTGAACACAACGAGCGACATCACCCGTGGCTTCATCAGTGCGATGTAATCGCCGACCTCAGCGACCGAGGGCTCGACGCGCGCGACAGAGACGCTCATCGGATCAGCGGCAGCGTTTCATATTGATGGAACGGCGGCGGTGACGGCAGCGTCCATTCCAGCGTGGTGGCGCCCGCTCCCCATGGATTGGCCGCGGCCTGCTCCTTGCGGACGAAGGCCAGCACCAGGCCGTAGAAGAACACGAGCGTGCCGATGCCCGATATGTACGCGCCGATCGAGGACACGAAATTCCATCCGGCGAACGCGTCGGGATAGTCGACATAGCGGCGCGGCATGCCGGCAAGGCCAAGGAAATGCTGCGGGAAGAAGACCAGATTGACGCCGATGAAGGTCAGCCAGAAATGCAGTTTGCCTATTGTTTCGCTGTACATATAGCCGGTGATCTTCGGGAGCCAGTAGTACCAGCCGCCGAAAATTGCAAAGACAGCACCGAGCGAGAGCACGTAGTGGAAGTGCGCCACGACATAATAAGTGTCTTGCAGCGCGCGATCGACGCCGGCATTGGCCAAGACCACGCCGGTCACTCCACCGACCGTGAACAGGAAGATGAAGCCGAGCGCCCAAAGCATCGGTGTGCGGAATTCGATTGATCCGCCCCACATCGTGGCAATCCACGAGAAGATCTTCACGCCAGTAGGCACCGCGATGACCATGGTGGCCGCGATGAAGTAAGCCTGCGCACCGGTCGACATGCCGACCGTGAACATGTGATGCGCCCAGACCACGAAGCCGATGCCGCCGATCGCGACCATGGCGTAAGCCATGCCGAGATAGCCGAATATCGGCTTGCGGCTGAAGGTGGCGACGATCTGGCTAACCATGCCGAAGCCGGGCACGATGAGGATGTAAACTTCGGGATGGCCGAAGAACCAGAACAAGTGCTGGAACAGCAGCGGATCGCCGCCGCCGTCCGGCGTGAAGAACGTCGTGTGGAAATTGCGGTCGGTCAGCAGCATGGTGATGGCGCCGGCCAGCACCGGCATCGACAGCAGCAGCAAGAATACCGTCACCAGGATCGACCATACGAACAGCGGCATCTTGTGCAGCGTCATACCGGGTGCGCGCATGTTGAAGATCGTCGTGATGAAGTTGATGGCGCCGAGAATCGACGAAGCGCCGGCCAGATGCAGCGACAGAATGGCGAAGTCGACCGCCGGTCCGGGGTGGCCGGTGGTCGATAGTGGCGCGTACAACGTCCAACCGGCCCCGACGCCGTTAGATCCCGGCTCGCCTTCCACGAAAGCCGAGGTCAGCAGAAGCGCAAAGGATGCCGGCAGCAGCCAGAACGAAATGTTGTTCATGCGCGGGAACGCCATGTCTGGCGCGCCGATCATCAACGGCACAATCCAGTTGCCGAAGCCGCCGATCATCGCTGGCATCACCATGAAGAAGATCATGATCAGGCCGTGGGCAGTGATGAACACGTTATATTCGTGCGGCGTGGGGAAGATCGTGACACCGGGATACATCAGCTCGGCACGGATCGCGATCGAGAGCGCGCCGCCGATCAGCCCGCCGATGAGCGCGAAGACAAGGTACATCGTGCCGATGTCCTTGTGGTTAGTCGAATAAACGAAGCGGCGCCATCCGGTGGGATGGTGCTCGTGCGCATCGTCAGCATCATGTACGTGCGCATCGCGTGCGCTGTAGGAAGCCGCCGTGTTGCTAGCCATCGTTATTGTCCTTCGACCTCGTCGTTGTCGCCCGCGCATCCATCAGTTCGCAGCACCGGTCGTCGCCACCGCGGTTGGACGACTGCCGTCTGTTGCGAATTTTTTCTTCGCCTGTTCGAGCCATGCCCCGTAGTCTTTTTCGCTGATGACCCGGACCGTGATCGGCATGAACGCGTGATCCTTACCGCACAGCTCGGAGCATTGTCCGTAGTAGACGCCTTCGCGCTCTGCCTTGAACCAGGTCTCGTTGATACGGCCAGGGATCGCGTCGATCTTGATGCCAAACGAAGGCACCGCAAATGCGTGGATCACGTCGGCTCCAGTCGTGAGAACATGCACGACCTTGTTCACGGGCACCACCACCTCATTGTCGACGGCAAGAAGCCGCAACTGACCCGGCTTGAGATCCTTCTCCTGAACCATCAGCGAATCGAATTCGATCTTGCTGTCCGGATAGCTGTAGCTCCAGAACCACTGTTTGCCCGTGGCTTTTATCGTCAAGTCCGCCTTCGGCACGTTGAGCTGAAAGAACAGCAGGCGGAACGATGGGACGGCAATCGTCACGAGAATAAGAACCGGAACGACCGTCCAGAGGACCTCAATCGTGGTGTTGTGAGTTGTTCGCGACGGCACCGGATTGCTTCGGGCGTTAAACTTCACCATGACGATGACAAGCAGCGCCAATACGAACACCGTAATTGCGGTAATCACCCAAAGCAGGAAGTCGTGGAACCAGATGAGGTCGTCCATCACCGGAGTGGCACCCTGTTGCAGGCCGAGCTGCCACGGGGTCGGCTGGCCGAGCCCGGCCCACGCGACGCCAGCGCTGGCAAGCAAAATCCCAAATATTAGCGCAGTCGCGCTCAACCGTGACAATCCCGGCATCGATCTGCCCCGATCATGGCCCGTTTTTGGCGGTGCCGGCACCGCGCAGCCACCATATATGCGTATCAAATACATGTTTATCGTGCAACGGTACGTTTATCGTGCAAAGGTTCGACTGATGCCGCCAGATGCCGGCGGGTTTTGCACCGCGATCTGGTCGCAATTGTCGGGGCAATGCGGAACTTCCGTGTCAATTGGCGGCCAAACGCGCTCAATCCGATCGCGGAGCGGCACTTTGGTGCCGAACTGGTTTCGGCCTGCCATGGCCCCCGCCAACAGTGCGTGCGTCTATTTGCGGCGCGGTGCGCGTGAGCCGGGGTCGGAGCCACCGGAGAGGCCGATATCGAACGCCTTCTTGCCGCTCGGAGAAGGCTTGCAAATGAACTGCAAATGCACCATGTAAAGTACTGCCGCCTAAATAGCTGCATTGGCGAGCGTTTTCACGGGCGTTCGAAGGTTCAAACGGCCAACATGGGGTGACTGGCAGAGACAGAACATCGCCATACCCGATTAAATCCAACCGGCGGTCCTTGAAACCGTGAGCGGAGGGACGAATGCCGGCAGTGCAAGAGACCGTCGAGCAGGTCCGGCGCATCGACGTCGATCAGTACAAATACGGATTTGAGACGCTGATTGAATCGGAAAAGGCGCCCAAGGGCCTTTCCGAAGATACCGTGCGTTTCATCTCGGCGAAAAAGAATGAGCCGGAATGGATGCTGGCGTGGCGGCTCGACGCTTTCAAGCGCTGGCGGACCATGCACGAGCCGAAATGGGCCAAGGTCCAGTACGGCCCGATCGACTATCAGAACATCTACTACTATGCGGCGCCAAAGAAGAAGGATGGACCGAAGTCGCTGGAAGACATCGACCCCGAAATCCTGCGCACCTACGAGAAGCTCGGTATCCCGCTGCGCGAGCGCGAAGCGCTGCTCGGGATCGAGAAGCCGCAAGGCGAACACAGCGCGGAGGGCGCGGATGGCGAGGGCGGCGGCTACGGGCGCGTGGCCGTCGACGCGGTCTTCGATTCGGTCTCGGTGGCGACCACGTTCAAGGCCGAATTGGCCAAAGCCGGCGTGCTGTTTATGCCGATCTCTGAGGCGCTTCAGCAGCATCCCGAGCTAGTGAAGAAATATCTCGGCACGGTGGTCCCGATCAGCGACAACTTCTTCGCCACGCTCAATTCGGCGGTATTTTCCGACGGCTCCTTTGTCTATGTCCCGCCGGGCGTGCGCTGCCCGATGGAACTGTCGACCTATTTCCGGATCAATGAGCGCAATACCGGCCAGTTCGAGCGCACATTGATCATCGCCGACCGTGGCTCCTACGTCAGCTATCTCGAGGGCTGCACGGCGCCGGTGCGCGACGAGAACCAGCTGCACGCGGCGGTGGTCGAATTGATCGCGCTCGACGACGCCGAAATCAAATATTCGACCATTCAGAACTGGTATCCGGGCGACGCCAACGGTCGCGGCGGCGTCTACAATTTCGTCACCAAGCGCGGCGACTGCCGCGGCAAGAATTCGACGATCTCCTGGACGCAGCTCGAGACCGGCTCGGCGATCACCTGGAAATATCCAAGCTGCATCCTGCGCGGCGACAATGCACGCGGCCAGTTCTATTCGATCGCCATCTCCAACGGCTATCAGCAGGTCGATTCCGGCACCAAGATGCTGCATCTCGGCAAGAACACCACGAGCCGCATCATCTCCAAGGGCATTGCCGCCGGCCATTCCAACAACACCTATCGCGGACTGGTCACGGCGCACCGTCGCGCCACGGGCGCGCGCAATTTCACTAATTGCGATTCGCTGTTGATCGGCGACCAGTGTGGCGCGCACACGGTTCCTTATATCGAGGCCAAGAATTCCAAGGCCGTCTTCGAGCACGAGGCCACCACCTCGAAGATTTCCGAGGACATGCTTTTCTATTGCCGACAGCGCGGGATGTCGGCGGAAGAGGCGACCGCGCTCGTGGTCAATGGCTTTGTCAAAGACGTGCTGCAGCAATTGCCGATGGAATTTGCGGTCGAGGCGCAGAAGTTGATCTCAGTCTCTTTGGAAGGTTCGGTTGGATGACCGCGGACGACTTGGATCCTGCCCATGCGGGACACGGAATGCCATTGCTTGAAATCGAAAATCTGCACGTCGAGATCGACGGCAAGAAAATATTGAAGGTCGTCGACCTCGAGGTGAACGCCGGCGAGGTGCACGCGATCATAGGCTCGAACGGTTCGGCCGAGGTGGATATTCTGGCGCAGTCGCCAGCGCAGGAAACATGATGGACGAAGCGAAAACAGCTGGGACGGAAGGCGCTCCCCCGACTGGAGCCGGTGGCGGTGGCGGCGCCACGGCCGCCGCCGATACGGCGGAACGGCCACCGACCATTCCAGCCGACGAGATGGCGCGCTTGACCGATGAAATCGTCGCCGCGCTCAAGACCGTCTACGACCCGGAAATACCTGCCGATCTCTACGAGCTTGGTCTGATTTACAAAGTCGGCATCGATGACGACCGCATGGTCACGATCGTCATGACGCTGACGACGCCGAACTGCCCGTCGGCGGGCGAGTTGCCGGGCCAGGTGGAGAACGCGGTCGCGGGCGTGTCCGGCGTGCACAAAGCCAAGGTCAATATCGTCTGGGATCCGCCGTGGGACACCAGCCGCATGTCGGACGAGGCCCGCATGGTGCTCAATATGTGGTGACGAATATCGTGTTGCATTGAATTGCGCCGTCAACCCTGGCATTAGATAATATTAGTTCAGGTTTTTGAGCTGTTGCCAATTGCAGTTGACGCGTTCGCTCATACCGGACCGGCGCGTGGAGGATGAGACGATGGCCGCTCCCCGGCCGAGACCACAAGTGATGCGGCTCACCGAAACCGCGGCCGAACGCATCAAGGCGGTGATGGCGAAGGCCGACCGCCCGATCGCGGCGGTGCGCGTCGGCGTCAAAAACGGCGGCTGCGCCGGCATGAGCTACTACATGGAATACGCCGAAAAGGTCGATCCGCTCGACGAGGTGATCGAGGACAAGGGCGTGCGCATTCTCATCGACCCGAA
>JBKPLN010000595.1:0-5136 GCA_046731635.1 Pseudomonadota bacterium
CTTCAAAGCCCTTCACCGCAGCCGCACGCAACTCGACCCCGAGCTCTTTTGCCTTCGCCACCAATGCATTAACCAGATGCCGATTCTCGACCATGTGCGCAAAGGGCTCGCCTTCCTCGACTTCGCCGGCAAAGGTCAAAAACGTCGGCCGCACGGCATCGTCGAGCTTGGAATCTGTCACCGCCATGTCGAGGATTGGTTGCGCGTTTTTTGCAACTGCGTCCCAAACCCCGATCGCCTCGAAGAGTCGTCGAGCCGCAGCGGCAATGGCCGAGGCGCGCGGATCTTTCGATTGGGCATGCGCCAGCGTGGGGTCAACGACCGCCACCGAGAATGGATCGCCCAATCCCTGCCGCAACGCGATGGCCAGCGCCAAGCCAGCAAAACCGGCCCCGCCGACCACGACTTCCATCCGATCAGGCATGAAACCTGCCTTCGGTCCTGCGCTTTCCTTGTAAATCTCGGCTGAGCATAGCAGGTTGTGCCCAGACTTCGACCCGTCCGGGATTCACCATGTCCTCCGCCGTCCAGGATCTCCTCAACATCCTTGATCTCGAACCGCTGGAAGTGAACCTGTTCCGCGGGCGCTCGCCCCAGGTCGGTTGGCAGCGGGTGTTCGGCGGCCAAGTCATCGGGCAGGCGCTCGTGGCTGCCGTGCGCACAGTCGAAGGGCGGCCGCCGCACTCCTTGCACGCCTACTTTCTGTTACCGGGCGATCCAAAGGTGCCGATCATCTATGACGTCGATCGGATCCGCGACGGCAAAAGCTTCACCACGCGGCGCGTGACCGCTCGTCAACACGGACACCCGATCTTTTCCATGGCGGTATCGTTCCATACGGACGAGCCCGGCCTCGATCACCAAGCCCAGATGCCGAACGTGCCGCCGCCGGAAAAACTACCGAGCGATGCCGACATGCGCGAAAAGTTGCTCCCGACGATGCCCGATCCGGTTCGCCGCTATTACGAACGCGAACGACCCATCGAACTGCGGCCGGTCGAGTTCGAGCGCTACCTCGGCAAGAAAATTCCCGGTGGGCAATTCAATGTCTGGATCCGCACGACCGGCAAGCTGCCCGACCTGCCCGCCATTCATCAATGCGTGCTGGCCTATGCATCCGACATGATGCTTCTCGATACCGCGCTTGCGCCACACGGTCGGACGCTGTTCGAAAAAGAGTTCATGGCTGCCAGCCTTGATCACGCACTGTGGTTGCACCGCCCGTTTCGTGCCGACGACTGGCTGCTGTACGCGCAGGATTCGCCCAATCTGCATGGCTCGCGCGGCTTCGCGCGCGGACTTATATTTACGCGCGATGGGACACTCGTCGCCTCGGTGGCGCAGGAAGGCCTGGTCCGACAGCGGCGCGAAACCTGACTTGGACATGAAGCAATTATTGGCGGGCTGCTTTGCCCTGATTGCAGTGGTGACGGCCGCGCTGGGCGCATCGGGCAGACAACCTCCGCCGCCCGGCTCGTTCGAAGGCGCACCGGACCAATACACGCAATTTACGGCCGCGGAGCTTACGCGCGGCTTTCTTGCGCTGGCGTTCGGATCAGACCTGCGCATCGGCGCGCGTCCGCTCGGCATTCGCCGGTTTGATCATGCGGTTCGGGCTCGAATCGTAGGTGGCGGGACGATCGACCGCAGCAATGAAATGGCCCGCGTCATTGAAGAATATGCGCGCGAAGTTCCCGGCCTGGAGCTGAGCATCGTTCCGCCGACTGCTCCGGCGGACATCGAGCTTCGGCTTATCGATGAGAAGGATTTTCAATCGGCATTGCAGGCGGCCTTCGGCGCCAAGGTTGCCAGGACCTTCGTCTCTCGGACAGATCCTCAGTGCATGACAAGCGTCAAATCAACTGCCGATGGGAATATCGTGCACTCGGTTTCTTTTATCATCGTCGACAAAGGCGACGACGTGTTCCTCGACTGTGCCTATCACGAACTGCTTCACGCGCTCGGTCTGTCAAATCACGATCAGCACAATCCGTGGACCACTCTCAATCAGAAACGTATGGTAGGCTACCTGACCGTTTATGACCGCTACCTGCTGACCTTGTTGTATGATTCACGCATCAGGCCCGGCATGACCATGCGGCAGGCTCGGGCCGTCTTGCCAAGAGCGATAGCCGATCTCGGGATTGCGACGCCTGATCGGGGAAGATGAGTCAGCTATGCTGACCTACCCTGCCTGGAAATGGGGCCTCCTGCCTGTGGGTAGAGCAACAGGTCCGCTTAATCTTTAGGCGGTCTGCCGCTAGCTTACGCGTAGGACACCCGCTCCGAGTGGAGCGGGATTTCTATGCCAATGGGCATGTTGTTTCTCGAGCCGTTCGGCAGGGGCTAGTCATCCATGAAGTTTGTCATCGCTGTCATAAAACCATTCAAGCTCGATGAGGTGCGTGATGCACTCACGCGTATCGGCATTCACGGAATGACGGTGACCGAAGTGAAAGGCTACGGCCGGCAAAAGGGCCACACCGAAATCTATCGCGGCGCCGAATATCAGGTGAATTTTCTTCCCAAGCTTCGCCTCGAAATCGCGATCGCCAGCGAGCAGCTGGACCAGGTGATCGAAGTGATTGCCGCTGCAGCACGCACCGGCCAGATCGGCGATGGCAAGATTTTCGTCATGCCGGTCGAACGCGCCATGCGCATTCGAACGGGTGAGACGGATGTCGATGCACTCTAGAAAAACAGATGGAAACCGGGGGATGATATGACACGGGCCTTCCTGCGCCTCACTCTGACCGCCATCGCAGCACTCGCTGCATCACCGGTTTTCGCGCAAGAGCCAAAAATCGACGCCGGCGACACGGCCTGGATGATCGGCGCGACGGGCCTTGTGCTGATGATGACAATCCCGGGTCTGGCTCTTTTTTACGCAGGCATGGTGCGGAAGAAGAATGTGCTTGCCACCATGGCGCAAAGTCTGGCGGCGACTTTTCTGGTTTCCGTGGTGTGGGCCCTCATCGGTTACAGCTTGGCATTCACAGGAGAAGGTGCGTTCATCGGAACGCTTGATCGGATTTTTCTTGCAGGCGTGACACTGGATGCGATCTCACCGCTGGCCAAGACGATTCCGGAGAGCCTGTTCATGATCTATCAGATGACATTCGCGATCATCACGGTCGCGCTTGTCGCGGGCTCCGTTGCCGATCGTCTCCGTTTCTCCGCGTTCCTTTTGTTTTGTGTGCTCTGGTTGCTGATCGTCTACGTGCCTATTGCGCATTGGGTCTGGGGTGGCGGTTTTCTCGGCACGTACGGCTTGATTGATTTCGCGGGCGGCACGGTGGTGCATTTGAATGCAGGCATCGCCGGCCTGGTGGCCGCATACGTGGTTGGCGCGCGACGCGGATATGGCAGTGAGAACCTTGCTCCCTACGATCTCGCGCTCGCGGTGATCGGCACCGGCCTGTTGTGGGTCGGCTGGTTTGGCTTCAACGGCGGTTCTGCCCTCGGTGCGAATTCCCGCGCGGCGATGGCTATTGTCGCGACGCATCTCGCCGCCAGCATGGGCGCCTTCACCTGGATGGCATTGGAGTGGTGGACCCGCGGCAAGCCATCGGTCCTCGGCATGATCTCAGGAGCGATCGCCGGGTTGGGGACCATTACCCCTGCATCCGGCTTTGTACTGCCTATGCAAGCGGTGCTGATCGGGCTGGTCGCCGGCGCGTTCTGCTTCTGGGCCTGTACCTGGCTCAAGCTCAAGATCGGCTATGACGACTCGCTCGACGTGTTTGGCGTCCACGGCGTCGGTGGATTTACCGGCACCTTGCTCGCCGGTGTCTTTGCGGTGGGGGCATTGTCGGCAACTCCAGAGCTGCCGGGAGGCGTGCATGGTCTCCTCGAGGGCAATCCCCAGCAGGTCGTGGCTCAACTTTATGGGATCGTCGTCACGCTGGTGTGGTCGGGAGCACTGACTTTCGTCATCCTTAAAGTCATCGGCGCTTTGGTCCCATTGCGCGTGCGCCAAGAGGACGAGGTGATGGGTCTGGACGTCACCCTCCATGGTGAGGCGCTGCAGTAGTCCGTGCCGGACCTCCTGATAGGGCCTGCTTAAATTTTGAGCAGGCCCGGCACCTACTGGCGCGTCTTTAAGCAACCACTCTGAGTGGTGCCTCCGCTTACCGAACGATCTGGTTTATTCACTCATTGAATCAATGACTTACCGTTCCGCCGTCTATCTGGCACGGCGTTTGATTCTATCTCCCCGGCCATGCCTGAGAAGCAAGCTTCGCGGGCCAAGGCTCAGTGAACCCGCCCGCACTGCGTGACGTAACAAACGGGCTCAAGCGGGGATCGAATCCATGAAAATCGTCATGGCCATTATCAAACCTTTCAAGCTCGACGAGGTCCGTGACGCTCTGACCTCAATCGGCGTGCAAGGACTGACCGTTACCGAGGTCAAAGGATACGGGCGTCAAAAGGGGCACACGGAAATCTATCGTGGGGCCGAGTATGCGGTGAGCTTCCTGCCGAAGATCAAGATCGAAGTGGCAGTAGACACCAAGCAGGTTGACAAAGTCATCGGCGCCATCACCGGCGCTGCGAAAACCGGCCAGATCGGCGACGGAAAGATCTTTGTCTTCAATCTTGAGAACGCGGTGCGAATTCGCACCGGCGAGACCGATACGGCGGCGCTCTAGCTAACCCGCACCGCAAACAATACGGACAGGAGTAAAAACCATGACGTTAATGAAATCCTCCCGTGCGGGGCTCTTGGCTCTCGCGTTCGGGATTCTGCTCGGGCTCTTTCTAAGCGTAAGCACTTATGAAGCTTCCTACGCCCAGGCGCAGGCGCCCGCTGCGGCGCCGGCTGCCGCGCCGCCCGCCGCTCCTTCGCCGCCACAGGCGTGCGCCAACGATCCCGATCCCAAGAAAGCGGTCCTCGAAAAATGCACGCCCAATTCGGGCGACACCGCATGGATGCTCACTTCGGTCGCGCTGGTTCTGATGATGACCATCCCGGGCCTCGGCCTGTTCTACGGCGGCATGGTGCGAAAGAAGAACGTGGGCGATACGGTGATGACGAGCTTTGCCATCACCTGTCTGATCACGATCATCTACGCAGTGATCACATACAGTCTTGCCTTTACGCCCGGCTCGGCATTCATCGGCGGAACGAGCAGG
>JBKPLN010000596.1:0-2122 GCA_046731635.1 Pseudomonadota bacterium
GGCCGATGGTTGGCCTGTCAGAGAAAACGGACTGTTGCCGGGCTCTGAAATCTTTCCCGTCAGCAGATGAAGGTTATAGACGAGATTATTGCACCAGACGCCGCGGGTGTGCTGGTTGAAGCCCATCGTCCAGAAGCTGACCACCTTGGTCTTCGGGTCGGCATAGAGCTCGGCGAGATCGCGAAGGCGATTGACCGGAACGCCGGACATTGTCGAGGCCCTCTCCAGCGTGTATTCCGAAACGAATTTTGCGTAATCCGCAAACGACATATCGGTCGCATCGTTGGGCTTCGAGCGTCCCGAAGCCTTCACCTCCAACGGATTTTCCGGGCGCAACCCATAGCCGATGTCAGTCTGGCCGCGCTTGAAGACGGTGTGCTTGTCGACAAAGTCCTTGTTGACCCGATGCCGCAAAACCGGCAAGGAGCCTTGTTCCATTTCAGTTCAGTGAAAGAGCGATCGGTGACCAGGTTTTGCGCCGCCAGAGTCGTCGGCATTCCGCCCGCCGCCGCCGCCATCGCAGCAGCCTCCATTTTCAGGAATTCACGGCGGTCCAGTCGGTTCTTTTTCATCGCCGGTCTCCTATTGCTGCCGTATTCAGCCGTCGTCCGTGCCGTGGAACACCAGTGCTGCGGTCAGCACATGGGGCAACAATGAAATCGTATTGAGTGTCTCGCCGATCGAGCCCACGTCCCGGGCTTCAATGACGACCACGAGCTTGCCTTTGGGATCGCGGCTGTAGATTTGCGTACCCGGAAGCGCTTCGATTGCATGGGCGACCGCATCAAGTTTTTCTGGCCGCGCCTGAACGAGAATGCTGGCGATTTCGATGGAATGCGGTCCACTGCCGCCCGTTACCCAACGACCGTTGATAAACTTGCGGCGATCCACGTTGCGGGTGAACGGTGTTTCGAACACGGCATGCCTCACTTCGACGGAGGACCGGGCGGACCATTGATCGCTTGGTAAATCCACACCGTCAGGCCCCACGTGCCGACGGTGGCCACTGCGACAAATGGCATCACCACCGCGGTGATGATGAGGAAGGCATAGATTTCCATCCGCCGCTTGCGTTTCGAATCGTCAGCCACATTTTGTGGCGTGCTCATGATTTTGACCGGCTTCCGCTGTGATTGGACAAATATGCTAGCGGGGACCCGCCCAACCGGCTTTGCTTTGGATCAAAAACCGGATTTCCGCTTTTTGGCAAATACAGCGGTAGCCCGTGTTGGCACCGGAGCCCCGAAAGCCGCGGCGTTTAATCCACAGCTTCATAGCTGCTATGCGAAGATGCCGCACTTTTCACGCATTTTTTAACATACAAATTACGGGCCGGATGATCCTTTAACAGCTACAAGCGTTCGCTGTCTGCGAGTGCTCTTCGGGCGTCAGGCAATGATTAATGGCAAGAATGTAGTGGCGGCTCTGAGGCGTGACGCGACCTTTGTTTGGCACGCGGTGATCGCGGTTGTCTTCATCTGCTTTGCGACACTCGCTGTGGCCGCGGCCTTGCTCGACCTCTTGGCTATCCGCCACTAGTCGCCGACGGCGGATATCGGTGCCGCCGTCCGCTGAAATCCTCCACGATGTAGTGGGCGCTCCCGTTGGAGCCCGCGCGCTCGATATAGCTCGCACCGATCGGCGATTTGCCGTGGCCTCCAGGGATATCGAGCACGTAAGTCGGCTGACATAGGCCCGACAAGCGGCCACGAATGCTTCGCATCAGTTCCTGACCAGTCGTGATGTCGGTTCGCAAATGAGCGGTGCCGGGCGCGAGGTCCGCGTGGTGCAGGTAGTATGGCTTGATCCGGCATTCGACCAAGGCTCGCATCAAGGCGCTCATGATTTCAGGCGTATCATTGACGCCGGCCAGCAGCACAGTCTGAGCAAGCAAGGGGATGCCCGAATCGGCCAGCCGGGCGCAGGCCGCACGCGCGGGCGCGGTCAGCTCGCGGGGATGATTCACGTGGACGGCCACATAAGTTGGTTTTGTTTTCATCTTGATCGAACGCACCAGGGCCGGCGTCACGCGTACGGGGTCGGCCACGGGCAACCGGGTGTGAATGCGCACGACCTTCACGTGCTCGATCTCTGCAAGCATTTTCATGATTAAACGCAGACG
>JBKPLN010000597.1:0-3044 GCA_046731635.1 Pseudomonadota bacterium
CATGCATTGGTGGCGACGATTCCGGGTTTGCAGAACGCACGGTTTATTCGTCCGGGCTATGCGATCGAATACGATTACGTCGATCCACGCGAACTTACGCCGACGCTCCAGACGAGACGCTTGCGCGGTTTGTTCCTGGCCGGACAAATCAACGGCACCACTGGCTATGAAGAGGCTGCAGCACAAGGACTTCTTGCCGGTCTCAACGCTGCGGCTTTGGCGGGCAAGGGGAGTGAGATCGTTCTCGATCGCGCGCAAGCTTACATGGGTGTGATGGTCGACGATCTCGTGACGCGCGGGGTGAGCGAGCCGTATCGAATGTTCACCTCACGCGCCGAGTATCGTTTGCAGCTCCGCGCCGACAATGCCGATCAGCGTCTGACTGATCTTGGAATTGAGATTGGATGTGTCGGCGCCGATCGCGCGCGGGCGCATCGAGAAAAATCAGCCGCGCTTGAAGACGCGCGCGTGTTCGCAAAATCGGTTTCGCTGACGCCGAAAGAAGCGGAGCGTCATGGACTCTCGCTCAACAGAGACGGACAACGTCGCACGGCTTTCGAATTGTTGTCCTATCCAGGCGTGACAGTCACCGATCTTGCGAAGATCTGGCCGCGCTTGGGCGAACTCGCAGCCAAGATCGCTGAGCAAATCGAGATCGATGCCAAGTATGACGTTTATCTTTCTCGTCAGGCGGCTGACATCGCAGCCTATCGGCGCGATGAAAGTTTTCAGTTGCCGGATGATTTCGACTACTCGGCGCTGCCGGGTCTGTCGAATGAGATCAAACAAAAACTCCAGGCGCACCGGCCACGCACGATTGGACATGCGAGCCGGATCGACGGCGTTACGCCGGCGGCCCTGACGTTGCTTGTCGCGCACCTGCGGCGCGGGAAAAAAGTTTCCGCGAAATCGGCGTGAGTAACGGCGGGAAGGGCGCTTTCGATCTCTCTCTCGATAAGGCGCGGGCACTCGCGCTCACTCCTGTTTCACGTGAAACGGAAGAGCGGCTCGACCGCTACGTTGAACTGCTGCTCCGCTGGCAAACCAAGATCAACCTTGTGTCACCCTCGACGCTGCGGGAGCTGTGGACGCGCCACGTGGCTGATTCGCTCCAGCTCATCCCTCTGGCGCCGCAGGCCCGAATCTGGGCTGACTTGGGCTCAGGTGGTGGTTTCCCCGGCATGCCAATAGCGTTGGCGGGGGAGGCGGAAACCAGGGTTCATCTCGTTGAGAGCAACGGAAAAAAGGCAGCTTTCTTGCGTGAAGCGGTCAGGGTGACCGGGGCGAGGGCGGTTGTGCACCAAGAGCGGGCGGAGAAATTTGGGGAAAGCTGCGCCGAAACCGTGCATGTCGTCACAGCCCGGGCAGTGGCCCCATTGAAAACTCTCTGTGATCAGGCGTTTCCTGTATTGAGACGTGGCGCCATAGGTCTGTTTCCCAAGGGACAAGATGTAGATGCTGAATTGACCCATGCCGCTAAATATTGGAGACTCGATGCGTCCACGGTACCAAGCAAGACCGATCCCGCCGGTTCGATTGTTGTTATTCGCAGCCTGGAGCCGATAGGGAACGGATATTGAGTATTTATCAGTGTTTTCAAAGGCTTAGGTAAACTGTCCGCTGAACGATAGAATCGGAGCATGAGCGACCTTCCAACCTCGGACCCACCTGGCGGTCCACCGGTTGTGCCGTTCGGCAAGCCGGGCATGAAACCCGATGCCGCGCGTCCGCGGGTGCTTGCGATCGCCAATCAAAAAGGTGGGGTCGGCAAAACGACCACCGCCATCAATCTCGGGACCGCACTCGCCGCGATCGGCGAGCATGTTCTGATCGTCGACCTCGACCCGCAGGGTAATGCCTCTACCGGGCTGGGCATCGAGCGCAAATCGCGCCGCACATCGACCTACGATGTGCTCACCGGGGCGATGCCGATGCGCGACGCCGTCCTACAGACCGGCGTGCCCCAACTTTACATTGCCCCGTCGACGCTCGACCTGTCGGGCCTCGAGCTTGAAATCGGTCAACAGCGCGATCGCGCCTTCCGCTTGCGCAATGCGTTGCGGCAGCTCAACAGCGGCACGCGTGCTCAGGATTTCAATTACGTGCTCGTCGACTGTCCGCCATCGCTCAACCTGCTGACGGTCAACGCGATGGCCGCAGCAGATTCGATTCTCGTGCCACTGCAGTGCGAGTTCTTCGCCCTCGAAGGACTCTCGCAGCTTCTGAAGACAATCGAGCAGGTGAAGACCACGCTCAATCCGACATTGTCGATTCACGGCATTGTGTTGACCATGTACGACTCACGCAACAATCTGTCAGGCCAGGTTGTTGCCGACGTCAGGCAATTCATGGGCAACAAGGTCTACGAGACGATAATCCCGCGCAATGTACGCGTTTCGGAAGCGCCGTCCTATGGCAAGCCGGTGTTGGTTTACGATCTCAAATGCGTTGGCAGCGAAGCGTACCTGCGCCTCGCCACTGAGATCATCCAGCGTGAAAAAGCGTTGAAAGCCGGATAGCGCACTCGCGCGCCGGCCGTCGGTTACGAATGGAATAAAGGGAAGGGACAAGGTGGCACGGAGTTCAGGAGCTGCGGCAATGTCGGATCACTCGCGATTGGGACGCGGCCTCGCCGCTCTGATCGGCGACGTCGGCGACGAAACCTCGGCCGCGGACAGTAGTCGCAAACCTCGCCGAGCGCCGATTGAAAATCTTCGTCCTAATCCACGCAATCCGCGCCGATCGTTTACGGATTCCGAGCTTGATGAGCTATCGGTGTCGATCCGGGAACGCGGCATTATTCAACCGATTGTCGTGCGTGCTTTGCAAGGCGATAACTTTGAAATCATCGCGGGCGAGAGGCGATGGCGTGCGGCACAACGCGCTGGCCTGCATGACGTGCCGATCGCAGTGGTCGAAGCTAACGATGCGCAATCCCTGGAATTTGCCATCATCGAAAATGTGCAGCGTACGGATCTCAACCCGATCGAGGAAGCAAGCGGCTACCTCGCGTTGATGGACGATTTTAATCGTACTCAGGAAGA
>JBKPLN010000598.1:0-1998 GCA_046731635.1 Pseudomonadota bacterium
TAAGTGATCTTGCCCTTCACTATATCGGGGGCCTGTTGCGTCACGCTTGGGCACTCTGCGCGCTCTGCGCACCGACGACGAACTCTTATCGTCGGCTGGTGCCAGGTTATGAGGCGCCAATCAATTTGGTCTATTCGCAACGCAACCGTTCTGCTTGTTGCCGGATTCCGATGTATTCGCCAAACCCGCGTGCCAAGCGGGTCGAGTTCCGCACGCCGGATCCCTCCTGTAACGGATACCTGGCATTCGCAGCAATGTTGATGGCCGGCCTTGACGGCATCGACAAGCGCATTGATCCAGGTAAGCCGATTGACAAGAACCTCTACGATCTGCCGCCCGCGGAAGCAAAGACGGTGAAGTCCACACCCGGCTCGCTGCAGCAAGCGCTCGATGCACTCGAAGCCGATCATGCGTTTCTGCTCCGCGGCGATGTGTTCACCAAGGATGTCATCGAAACCTGGCTCAGCTACAAACGGGAAAAAGAAGTTGATGCCATAGCGCTGCGGCCCCACCCCTTTGAGTTCCATCTTTATTTCGATATTTAGGGACGCTTTGGGTCAAAAGCCGACATGTGCCGCCGCAAATAGTCATGTCCGCTTTACTCCCGAAAGCGGACATGTGCGGTGCAACTAGGGATGTCCGCTTTGGGCCAAAAGCGGACATTCATAAGCGTAGGTGGATCGTCCGCTAAGGGCCATAGGCGGACTTCAAGCCGCGTGAAAACGCCAGCACGCACCGCGTGACTTACTTGTTATTTCCGACACCTAACAACGTGTCGTAGTGCCTGCAGACTGTGTAATAGCACTCGCAAGCGCTTTCCTGCAGACCTTCCAGATTGACGATGTGGATGCGCCCCCGTGCGTACTTCAAAAACCCCGCTTGTTGAAGCGTATGCGCGACTGTGGAAACGCTGGTACGGCGCACACCTAGCATCTCGGCCAAAAACTCCTGCGTGAAGGGAAGCGTATCACTCCGGGCGAGGTCGCGGGCCCTGAGCAGCCAGCGGGCAAGACGCTCCTCGATGGTGTGCGTCGCATTGCACGCCGCACTTTGCTGCGCCTGCGCGTAGACGACTTGTTCATGGCGGATCAGGAGAGACTGCAACGTGGCGCTCTGCATGGTCGCCCGTTTTAGCGTCTCAACGTCGCAGACCGCCCCGTGTCCGCTGATCTGGACGACCGCACGGCTGAGGGAAATCCTTCCATCAAGCGCCGCCAAAGCTCCGAGCACCCCGTCCCGGCCGACCATGGCCGCTTCGATCACCTCCCCCGTCGAGAGCGTAACGACCAGCGATAAGACGGCGTCATAGGGAAAATACACTGCCGATACGGATTGCCCGGCCTCGAACAGAACTTTGTGCTGCCGGAGTTCGAGCGGCCTGAGATGTGACTCAAGAAGCTTCAGGTCGGCAGCCGAAAGGGATGCGAGCAGCAGGTTCGTCGTGTTGTTTGACACGCGCTCTCCAGCCTCAGGCGGGAGCACGACTGGTCTCTCTGTCACCGACGCCTGCGAAAGAGATCGCTGCCGGTAATCTCTTCTATATAAGCGCTGTCTGGGAAAAAGTCAGGGATGTCTTTTTACATACTGCGGCGGGTTTCGACGCATTCCTCAGCAAAATCGAGTTGGACCCAAGTCCAATTGCCTCGTACGGCGTTGCGGTCCGAGCCTTGACTGTCAGCTAACTGGCAAAGAAGCGCACTTAAAGAACTGCCATCTCTCGGGAGGGTAATCTTGCATCATTTCGCCACGGCTTTATGTGCCGGCCTTTTCGCCACCGTAGTTGTGGGTGGTCCCACACTCACGCCTGCTGAGGCCGCGAAGACGCCGAGCGCTGACGCGGTTGCCCTAAAAGAGACGACCGCTGCGTGCAAGGCGGAGGCCAGGAGAACAAGATCAGGTGGCCCGCGAGCCGCAAATTCGTGAGCACTTGCGTCGCCAAGGCCGTCAAACCAGCCGAACTTCAGAAGATTGCTGTCAAACAGGCGACCGTTGCATGTC
>JBKPLN010000599.1:0-2642 GCA_046731635.1 Pseudomonadota bacterium
GGTCGGCTGTTGGCGCTTCTTCGAACTGTTCAAGCGCCTCGGCATCAAGCCGACGCTCGCCGCCAATGCGCGCATCTGCGAGGACTATCCGCGCGTCGCCGAAGAGGCGCGAGATGCCGGCTGGGAATTCATGGGCCACGCCTATGAGCAGGGGCCGATCCACAAGGAGACCGACCAGGCCGGCATGATCCGGCGGACCATGGACATTCTGACCAAATTCACCGGCAAGAAGCCGGTCGGCTGGCTGGGCCCGGGACTTACGCAGACATTGGACACGCCGGAGCTGCTCGCGGCGGCAGGCGTGAAATACATCGGCGACTGGGTCTATGACGACGAGCCGACGGTGATCCGCACCGCCAACGGGCCGCTCGTCACCCTGCCCTACACCGTCGAGCTCAACGATATTCCGATGATGCTGATTCAGCATCACGAGAGCGACTATCTGCTCAAGCGCACCATTGACCAGTTCGACCGGCTCTACGCCGAAAGCGCAAAGCGCGCGAAGTTCTGCGCGTTGGCGATTCATCCGTACATCAGCGGGCAGCCGCACCGGATCAAATATCTCGAGCAGATTTACGACTACGTGAACAAGCACGAAGGCGTGCTGCACTGGAACGGCGAGCAGATCCTCGACTGGTACCGCAGCATCGCCAAGGTCGGGGCTGCCGCATAGCGGCATTGGTTCTTCTTCTGAAATCCCGACGAGAAAGGGAAATCAAGAACCGCCGATAAAACCAAGCCGGATTAATCCGGGGGAGCACGGGCAGGAGGAAACGATGATTGGCCGGATGTTTGCGCGTCTCATGTTTCCAGTATTTTTTCTGATGTTCGCCACCTTTGCAGCGAGCGCGGAAAGCATTGCCATCGGCAATTACGGTTCATCCGCAAACGGGATGCCGTTCGGAATTGCGCTGGCAAAGGGATACTTTCAGGAAGAAGGCGCCAATGTCACCGGCATCATCGCTTCCGAAGGCGGCGGTACCTCGGTCCGCAACGCGATGGCCGGCGTGGCCTATGGTGAGGCCAATCCCGGCGCAATCGCCGTGGCCATCCAGCAGGGCGCCGATCTGCGGATCGTAAGCGATAACGTGCTGACCATCGCCGAATTCGCCTGGATGGTGAAGAAGGATTCGCCGATCAAGACAATCGCCGATCTCAAGGGCAAGAAGATTGGCTACACCAATCCGCGTTCGACCAGCCAGGCGCTCGACATCCTTTTGCTCAATAAGGCAGGGCTCAAGCCGGAGGATGCCGAGCTTGTGAAGACCGGCGGCTTTGGACCAATGGTTGCAGCGCTCGAACTCGGGCACATTGATGTCGCGCCGGTCACCGAGCCGCTCTGGTCGAAAATGAAGGACAAGTTTCGCGTGCTCATCACCGGTTCGGAGGCCTTGCCCCCGCTCGACAACGTGGTCGGCGTAGCGACGGCCCAGGCGGTGGCAACGCGCGGCGACTTCATCAGCGCCGTGATTCGCGCGCGCCGGCGTGCCATCGCCTTCATGCGGGCCAATCCCGAAGAAGCCGGCGAGATCCTCTCCAAGCCCTTCAACATCACTCCGGAAGTGGCAACAAGCGCGATCAAGAACCTGATCAACAGCACCACCGAGGGCATTCCCTACTGGGGCGAGGGCGATATCCACCTCGACGGGATGAAGCGCATCATCGAGGTGCAGAAAAGCGTCGGTGCGCTGACCGGGGACATCGATCTGTCCAGGATCATCGATACCCGGTTCCTGCCGGATGACCTCAAAAAAGTGAAATAGGACACGGCGCGCACGGAGGATGATCGCGTGTCCGTGGCACAGGTGACGCTGCGCGGAGTGACGAAAGTATTTCCCGCCAGTGGCGGCGGCGAGCCCGTGCACGCCCTCGGGCCAATCGATATCGAGATCAGAAAGGGCGAATTTTTCGCCGTTGTCGGTCCGTCCGGCTGCGGAAAATCGACGCTGCTTGAGCTCATCGCCGGCCTCACCGCCCCTACGCTGGGAGAAATCGAATTGGAGGGCCGCGCGATCAAGGACACCGTCCCAGATGGCGTCGGAGTTGTTTTCCAGGAAGACGCCTGCTTCCCCTGGCTCAATGTCCACGACAATATCGAATTTGGCTTGCGGCAGAAGAAAGTGGGCAGCGAAGAAAAAGCGCGCCGCACTGCCGCAGTCATCGATATGATGGGGCTGCGCGATTTCTCGCGAAGCTATCCGGCTCAACTCTCAGGCGGCATGCGCCAGCGTGTTTGCATCGCGCGCACGATCGTGGCGGAGCCGCGCCTTATCCTTCTCGACGAGCCGTTCGGTGCGCTTGACCAGCAAACCCGTCTGTTGATGGGCGACGAGATGCTTCGCCTGTGGCGGGAAACCGGGGCTACTGTCTTCCTCATCACCCATGCGCTCGATGAAGCGGCGATGCTGGCCGACCGCATTGTGGTCATGTCGGCGCGACCGGGCAGAGCGATCGATCTCGTCGAGACAGGCTGGCCACGAGAGCGCGACAGCCGGATCGTGGAACGCGAGAATTTCGGCGCATTGACGAGCCGGCTGTGGAAGACGTTGCGCGAAGAATCCCTGAAGACGATGGGGCGAGCGGGCAGCGGCACATGAGCAGACTGCGACTCTATCAGCTCGCTATCATCGCGGGCTTCATTC
>JBKPLN010000600.1:0-4404 GCA_046731635.1 Pseudomonadota bacterium
AATGATCGGGCCGGCCGCGCTGTGGCCGGCCCTTTTTGTTTCAGCCGAACTCCGGGCCGACCACCGCGAAGGTTCGCACCGGATCGTCGAAGCCGCTGGCTCGCCGCAGCACCATGCGGGTGAGCGGCCGCTGCGACGTGAAGCTCTGCTGTGCCAGCCAGGCGCGGACATCTTCCTTGGCGTCGGCGAGGTCGAGATAGACAGGCCCCTCGAGAGCGGAGCGCGCGCGCGCTAGCAGCACTCGCGCGGCGGCATCGTCTTCTGCCACGAGCGGTCCGATTTGCGAAGCGCTGCGCCCGTTCCGGCCGAGCATGAATCCCGCGACCTCGCCGCGCCGCTCGGCAATCAGTTCGACCTTCGGCAGCCGGCCGCGCAAGTGGTGCAGCAGTGCGCTTCGGTCGGCGCCGAATGCTGCGGCGTCATAAGCGCAAATCACGTTCCAGTCGGCATCGACGATGGGACGGACTGTCGTTCCGTCGGCATTCGGCGACGTCATCGGCTTTGGATCCGGACGCACCCATCTTTGAAAGCCCCAGGTGTCCTGAAAGCCCAAAGCACGATAGATCGGGCGGCCCTCCGGTGTCGCATCG
Source organism: Pseudomonadota bacterium (assembly GCA_046731635.1). Classification (GTDB taxonomy): domain Bacteria; phylum Pseudomonadota; class Alphaproteobacteria; order Rhizobiales; family Xanthobacteraceae; genus Pseudolabrys. The sequence goes on from JBKPLN010000600.1 coordinate 591, forward strand.
AGCACGGGTACGCATCCCTTCTCATTGAGCGCCGCTACACAACGCTTCAGAAGTCTTGTTCCAAGGCTACGCTGTCGATGCTCGGGCAAGACCAGCACCATGCTGATCCAGGCGAATTGGCCGTAGGGGAGAGTCGCTGCGGACGCGATCACGCGACCATTTTCACGGACGACAAAGACAGTGCCGAGATCGCGAAAAATCTCCCAATCGGCGGGCAGCTGATTCCAGCCGGCCGCGCGTACGAGCGCTTCGGCGTCGGAAAAATCGGCCGAAGTGAAGGAAGCTTCGATGGTTGGCTCAGAAGGAGCCATCGCGCGTACCAAAATGGGTGTCCTTGCCGAGGCTCGGCATGCCACGCGAAACCCAGTCGGCAGTCCAGTCAATCATCCGCGCCAGCGAGACACGCGGCTTGCCCATTAGCCGAAGCGATTCTGCTGGATTGATTAGCCATGCATCCCGCGCTTCGACCCCCGAGAGCACCGGCTTTTTGCCAAGACGCTCGCCGAACTGCTCCGCTAGCCAGCGGACGCTTTGCGGCGGGCCGCTGACGTTGAGTGGGCTCGCCGGCACGGTGCAATGATTGAGTGCGCGCAAGACAAATTCATTGGCGTCACCCTGCCAAATCACATTCACGTGGCCCATTGTGAGATCAAGCGGCGTGACGGTATGTACGCGTGTCGCGATGTCAAAAAGAACGCCATAGCGCATGTCGATCGCGTAGTTGAGGCGGATGATGCGGCCCGGTGTTTTGTTTACGCGAGAAAAATGCGTGAACATCGCCTCGCGGGCGACGCACGAGTAGGCGTAGATGCCGGGCGGTGGAACCGCCGGCGTCGATTCTGTCGCGCCGCCTTTGGTGACATCGACGTATGGGTAAACGCAGCCGGTTGAATAAGCGACGATGCGCGAGGCCGGATAGGCTTCGGCAACCAATGCAGGCACATGGGAATTCATCACCCAGGTCAAATCCTCAGCGCCGGCCGAACCGAATTTGCGGCCGGCCATGAACACTACGTTCGGGAGCTTCGGGAGCGCCGCGACCTGCGAGCGACTCAGCAGATCAGCCTCGATGCATTCGATGCCCCATCCGGTCAGCCGCTCGCGCAGGCCTTTTTCGCTGAAGCGGGCGACGCCGACCACGCACTTGCCTGGCGCCGCGCGCTTTGCGAGGCGGGCGAGCGTCGGCCCCATCTTGCCGCCCACACCTAGAATGATGATGTCGCCCGCAATGCGCGCCATATCCGCCACGAGCGCCGCCGATGGCGAGGTCATCACCTCTTCGAGATGATTGACGTCGCGAAAGCGATCCGGCAAAGATGCGTCGGCGGTGCTGGTCCCGGCAATCGACATTGACATCCTTCTACGACTGGTCAGAGAACTATGTATAAGTAACCAGTTGGATACTAATAAGCTGCCGGCCTTGTAACAAGGACCGCGCGATGGCGTCAGCATCTCGCATCAAGACGACGGTGGTCGGCTCGTATCCAATGCCGGATTGGCTTCAGGCATTGCCGTCGGAACAAGCGTTGACTGACGCGACGCGGGTCGTGATCAGCATCCAAGAGCAAGCCGGCATTGATCTTGTCTGCGATGGGGAACTGTCCCGCTTCGACGTCAATCATCCAGAGACCAACGGCAGGATCGAGTATTTCGTGCGCCCGATGTCCGGCATGCGAAGCGCCATCACCTTTGACGAATTGGTGACCTATCGCTCACAGCCCGGTATGGGATTCCGCACACGACCACCAGCGGTGGTCGAAGGCGCTGTCAGCGCCGGAACACTCAACTTGCCGCGCGCCTGCGCTCGCGCCCGGCAACTTGCGTCGAAGCCGTTCAAGTTCACACTGACCGGCCCGCACATGCTAGCGAAAAGTTTAATCAACAAGCACTACGGCAATGTGCCCGATCTTGCGATGGCGATCGGGGATGCCTTGGCGGAGCAGGTCAGGCACCTTGATGCCGATGTGGTGCAACTCGACGAAGCTAACCTGCCGGGCAATCCTGAAGAATGGGGGTGGGCCGCCGCCGCGATCAATCGCGTCCTTGACGCGGTTAAGACCACGCCGGCGGTGCATCTGTGCTTCGGCAACTACGGGGGGCAATCAATTCAGAAAGGCAAGTGGGAGAACTTGATCAATTACCTCAACGCGCTTCACGTCGATCACGTCGTGATGGAAACCGCGCGTCGGCCTGCGGACGAGCTTGCCGTGTTCAAGCAGTTGCGGCCGGAGATCGGCCTCGGCCTCGGCGTGATCGACATCAAGGCAACAGTGATCGAGTCGCCGGATTCGATCGCGCGCGCGATAGAGCGTGCAGAGAATCTCTTGGGTCCAGGCCGCGTCCGCTATGTTCACCCCGATTGTGGTTTCTGGATGCTCAAGCGCAACATCGCCGATGGGAAGATCCGGGCGCTGGTCGAGGGGCGCAATCGCTATGAAGGACTCGTATCTCGGGCGTGATGTGAGAACGTCGGCTGATGGTATCGCAGATCTGCAGCGGCGGTGTCGCTGCTATTGAGGCGTTTCATGAACGCGGAATATTTCGAGAAACAAAGACGAGACATGCTTGCGGCGATTAGAACGATAAGCGCCCACATGGCCGCCGAGGCTGGCAAGACCGCGCTGGACGAGCGAGTCCTCAGGGCAATGGCTAAGGTACCGCGACACGAGTTTGTGCCCTTCGAGGTCCAGGAGTACGCTTACCTGAACAGGCCAATTCCGATCGGTTTCGATAAGACGATCTCGCAGCCGTTGATGGTTGCGGTGATGACGGACCTGCTCGAGCTCAAACCAGACGACGTGGTCCTCGAAATTGGCACCGGCCTTGGCTATCAGGCCGCAGTGCTCGCCGAGCTGGCCGGCAGGGTGTACAGCGTCGAAATCATCGACGAGCTCGCGCAACGGGCAATACAGCGGCTGAAACGACAGGGCTATACCAACGTCGAAGTCCGCGTGGGCAACGGCTATGCCGGCTGGCCCAAGCACGCCCCGTTCGACAAAGTGATCGTCACAGCGGCGCCCGACCTGATCCCTCCTCCCCTGATCAACCAGCTCAGGGCTGGCGGAAGGATGGTGATCCCGGTCGGCCTGCCCGGCGCTCAGCAGCTTGTCGTGGCCGAGAAGGGCCTGAACGGCAGGGTCACAACGAAGGAAATTATGCCGGTACTGTTCTCGGTGCTCGAGGGATCCGACCAGCCTGCATTCCGGGCGTCCTGATCAAGATGATCGCCGACATTTCCGGACGAGAAGCTGCAAGGTTACTTCTGGCGCGATGCGCGCGGTACCGCCTCCAATGTCCGCTTTGGGTCATAAGCAGAATTGCGCCGCAAAAAGTCATGTCCGCTTTACCCCTGAAAGCGGACATTCGCGGTGCAAAAAGAAATGTCTGCTAAGGCCAATAGCGGACATGCGGGCGGCCTCACTGTGCTAGATTTTTCGACCGCATCGCCGAGACATTGTACGTCGTAACCGGACGATGGAAGCGTTTCAGGGTCAGGTCTCCAACCGGGTTGGCATCCACGTATGGCTCAATTTTTGCGAACACGCGGGGCGCGATGAGGACTTGGCCATCACTGGCTTCACCGCAAAGCCTTGCAGCTAGATTGCAAACTGTGCCGATTGCGCTGTAATCGAGCCGCTCCTCGAAACCGATCGTACCCATGGTAGCGAAGCCCCCGGCAATCCCGGCTCCAAAACCCAGAACATAGCCACGCTTCTTTCATCCAACAGCAAGTGCCGCCACTGCATCTCTTATTTGTAACGTCATCTGAACCGCCTTCAATTCATGATTCTGGACGGGAAGCGGAGCGTTAAAG
>JBKPLN010000601.1:0-15933 GCA_046731635.1 Pseudomonadota bacterium
ACAACTGGGAAACGTTCTAACCCAATCTACTCTACCATATTCAGGTGGTGACAGAGAAGCAAGGTCGGATTAGCCTGTCTTTCACACGGAGATTCGGAGCTACCCTTTCCCAGCCCCGGTTAGCTTCTATTTCATCCCGACAGAGAGATCCTCGAAGTAAAGCATCCGTAAAGCCAGCATTTTCAATACCTGATCGTGCCCATTGGAGCCTCGATCTTCCCAAGAATCCAATTGGGAAGATTACGGGAAGATTTTATCCCCTGGTCCTATGGATAAATACAGGTTTGGGGTTTGGTGAGGAACGGCCTTATGCGGCTAACCAGAAGAGCCAATTTTTGCGATCGTGACCTGGAGCCCGCTTGGAAAAGTCTGGTTCGCCTGATTCTTTGGGTGGAATCCTGGTCGCTCCCTCGTGAGCGACTGCGTTGTTGGGGACGGAAGCTCCTGTCTCTCTCATTGTCGCGGCCCATATTGCTGATCGGATGCTGCCAGAGTAGGCCTGCTGTCGGCTCGCGCTGTGTCGGCAATCACAAAAAGATCTTTTTTGGGCCGACAAAACGTGTCGGCCTTTTTTCATTTCGCCAGAATGACAGCTAGGGTCCCGGGCAAAAATATAGCGCCGTGCAGTAATACATGGTGATGTTGGCCCATGCCTTGTCCGCGCTGTTGGCCGCCGCAATCTCCAATGCCTCATCGGAAACTTCCGACCCAAACGCTCCAAAATCGGTCTGATCGCAATTATTTTCCATAGCGCCAATCCCCTCATCGTCGGTGAACTTCAATGCCTGTGATTTACTCTTATAGACGAAAGACATTGATTTCTGTGTGAGCCATTTCACAAGTTGCCTGACAAACAGTGCACGCAACTAGGGATGGGCAGCCCTGAATTATGGCTTTCGGCAAAGCCACCACAGCAAACCGATCAGCGCCACATTGATCAGCGCGAAAAGCATCAATACGCCGATGGTCGCGTTTGCGCCCTTTGCCTCGAGCAGAAGCGCGCCAGCCAACGGGGCAAGCGCCTGCACGATCAGGCTTGGAAAAGCAAGTTTGCCCATCAGGCGGGGAAATCGCATTGGCCCGAACAGAGCGAGCGGCAAGGTGCCGCGGCCAATCCACGAAATTCCGTAGCCGGCGCCATAAAGCAGGATCACGAGAATGAGAGCCGGTACAGCTCCGAACAGCAGCAAAAGTCCGGCGGCCATCAACGTGCAGGACGCAATCATGGTCCAGATCGGGTGATAGCGTTTGCCGAAAAGGCTCTCAACCACCCGCGCGCCGACCTGCGCAGGTCCGAATATGGTGCCGAGGCTTACCGCCGTCGCGAAGTCAACGCCCCTGGCCTGCAGGAAAATCAATAGATGAACGACGACGATCGAGCCGATGCCGGCGGCAATCGAAAGCACGAGCGCGAGCAGAGCGAAAATCAGCGCTTCATTATTTATCCGTGACGCGTCAGCGGCAGCTTTTGGCGTGATGTGCGGCTTCTCAACTGTCCGCACGGGGCCCACCACCGCAGCCTGCAAGGGGAGCATGACGAACAGGTGAATTGCCGCATAGATAAAGCAGGCGCTGCGCCAGCCGAACTGCTCGATCATGAAAGCGCTCAGCGGCCAACAGACCGTGCTGGCAAAGCCTCCGAACAGCGTGAGATTGGTGATCGGTCCGCGCGCCTCGCTGCCATACATTCGGCCAAGCGCGGCGAACACGGCATCGTAGAGGCCGCTACCCATGCCCATGCCGATCAGCACCCACCCGGCCAGATAAATCGGCAGCACCGGTGAAATGCCTACCAGCGCGAGACCTGCCGCGTAGAATAGCGAGCTCGCCAGCAGCACGGGCCGTCCGCCGTGGACATCGATAATGCGGCCAACCTGAGGGGAAATCAGACCCGCCGTGAGCAGGCCGATGGACGTGCCGCCAACGACATAACCGAGCGACCAGCCAGTTTCGGCGACAATCGGTTCGGCAAACACCGCGGGGAAATAGAACGATGTCCCCCAGGCCAGGATTTGCGCGATGCCCAGCGCGGTGATGACAACGCGCCGATCAAGCGGGCGCGCGTCGGCGGCCAAATCCAAATTGCGCAATCCTTATTTCGCTGGATCCATGCCTTTGGATTTCAGCACCGCGGCGGCTTCCGGTCCGGAAAATATCTTGATCAACGCCTGCGCCGCCTCCTTGTTTTGAGGGGAAGCGCTTAAGCCGGCGGCATAAGTCGTGGTGTTCTGGATTTCCTTCGGCAAGGGTCCGACGAGCGTGGCGCCCTTGACTGGGACGATTTCACTGATCTGGTGCACGCCGAGTTCTGCCTCGTCACTGACGATCAGATCGGCCACGTAACCGCCTTTCTTGAGCTTCGCCTTGGGCCGGACCTGGTCCGCGATGCCAAGGCGCTCGAGCAGCTTGTCGACATATATTCCGCTCGAGCCGCCGCTTGCCGGATCGATATAGGCAACGGTTTTTGCCGCGAGCAGCGCATTCTTGAAGGCCTCGACCGTGCTCACGTCCGGCTTGGGCGCTCCGTCCTTGACCACGACCCCTATGCCGACGCTGGAGAGATTAGCCCGGCTGCCGGCAGCGATTTTGCCTTTGCCTGCAAGGTCGTCGACGATGGCAGGCGTGATCACGGCGACATCGAATGCTTCCCCGCCCTCGATGCGCTTTTGCAGACCGCCGGCGGTGTCATTGTCGACGACAACCTTGCTGCCGGTCTGTTTTTCGAAGTCAGGCACCAATGCCATCACGACCTGCCTGAAGGCGCCGGCGGTGAGGACCTTGACCTCGCCTGCGGAACTTGGCTGGAGCGGAAGCGTCAGCGCGGCTATCAGCAAAACGGCACGCAAGGTATGCGATATCATCGGGCGTTCCTCTCGTGGCCGGCTCTAAAGGCCGGCGATTCGATTAAGTTAGCACGGGTAACTTGTCAGCCGGCGGCGAAAGCTCTATCGAACCCGGGCGAAAACTGAATTTTTCGTTTATTTACAGGGCTGCAAGCCATGCATTTTACGCTTAGCTGCGCCGCAACATTATCGGTTTTCATTGGCGGGAACATCCCTATCTTCCATTCGAGACGACCGGTCGTCTTTGGCCGGGATTTCGACCAAGAGAGAGAACGATACCATGTTTGCCGCACTTGTCCGCTTCATCCAGGAATGGAAGCGCTATAACCAGAGCCTGAACGAACTGTCGCGCCTGGGCGACCGTGAGCTTGCCGACATCGGCATCAGCCGGTCCGACATTGCCCGCGTTGCCTGGAACTCGGCCCATCGCGACTAAGTTCCACTCCGCGGTCAACTGAAAAACGCCCGCGATAGCTCGCGGGCGTTTCGCTTTTTGTAGGGCAACCCTAGTCGAGGGTCTTCCAGCGCTCCAGGGGCATGACCTCCAGAGGCTGCCCATAGCCGACTGTCCAGGAGTCAATCGACCACTTGATGCCCGTCGGCTTTTCGACCAGCACCGCCGTCGCATGCGGGGGTCGCAGGTCGAACATGTAGCCGCGGGATTCCGGCACATCGACGTCGTGATGCCGCAGCAGCTTCAACTGGTCGAGGACGAGCAGCAGACTTGTGGTGTTGCGGCTGCTGTCGATGCAATCGAACTGATGGACGTCGTACATGTACTTCATTCCGGCGCGCGCCACATGATTGGCCGTGCCAGCCAGCGGGCCGACGCGCCGGTCGAACCAGGCTCCTGCTGCCGCAACAGCTTTTCGCTCCGCCGCCGCTGACGATTTGCCTGCTGCCAGCAGCTGGGCGAGCTTGGCGCGATCATTGCCAGTGAGATCGAGTTCAGCCCGATATTTGCAGCCGAAGCTGTGGCAAACGAAGATGACGTTCGGCGTGGGCGGGGTTACAGGGAAACCGTCGTAGGCGGCGCTGACGACGCCAGGCCTGGTCGCCCCATTGGCACTCGACATTGCTGCCGCGGCTGCAACGAAAGTTGCAGCCCACACGTTTCCTCTCAAGCGCAATCCCCTAGCCCTTACAACCGTTGCAGCGTGCTGCCCGCGGGCCTAATGATCATCGAATGACAGCGAGTGAATTACAAGCGGTGCACATCGTGGGTGGCGGCCTCGCCGGATCTGAGGCGGCCTGGCAGCTCGCGCAAGCCGGCGTGCCGGTGGTGCTCCACGAAATGCGGCCACTACGCGCGACCCCGGTGCACAAAACCGACGGCTTCGCGGAATTGGTCTGCTCGAATTCATTCCGCTCCGACGACAGCGAGCACAACGCTGTCGGCCTTTTGCATGAGGAAATGCGCCGGCTCGGTTCGCTGATCATGCGCGCCGCCGATGCAAACCAGGTACCCGCGGGTGGTGCACTGGCGGTGGACCGGGACGGCTTTTCCGGAGCGGTGTCGACTGCGCTCGCCAGCCATCCACGCATAACGATTGAACGTGGCGAAGTCTCCTGTCCGCCCGCCGTTTGGGACAGCGTCATCATTGCTACAGGCCCACTCACCTCGCCCGATCTCGCCAGCGCCATCGGCAATTTGACCGGAGAAACGCAGCTCGCCTTTTTCGATGCTATAGCGCCGATCGTCCATCGCGACAGCATTGACCTCGGCAAAGCCTGGTTCCAGTCCCGTTACGACAAGTCCGGCCCCGGCGGTTCCGGCGCCGACTACATCAATTGCCCGCTCTCGCGGGCACAATATGACGCTTTCGTTGCCGCGCTATTGGCCGGCGACAAGACAAGCTTTCATGAGTGGGAAACAAACACACCTTATTTCGATGGCTGTCTGCCAATTGAGGTGATGGCCGAGCGCGGATCCGAAACGCTGCGGCATGGGCCGATGAAGCCATTCGGCCTTACCAATCCGCACGATCCACATAAGCCATATGCGGTTGTCCAGCTCCGGCAGGACAACAGGCTCGGCACGCTGTTCAACATGGTTGGCTTCCAGACCAAGCTTAAACACAGCGAGCAGGTCCGGATCTTCCGCACCATTCCCGGCCTGGAGCAGGCGGAATTCGCCCGCCTGGGCGGGCTTCACCGCAATACATTTCTGAATTCGCCCAAATTGCTCGATCAGACATTGCGGCTGAGAGCTAACAGCCGCTGGCGCTTCGCCGGCCAGATCACCGGCTGCGAGGGATACGTGGAATCTGGCGCCGTTGGCCTGCTGGCCGGCCGTTTTGCCGCCGCCGAGCGCCACGGACAAGACATCGCACCACCGCCCGCCACCACCGCGCATGGCGCCCTGCTTGCGCACATTACCGGCGGCCATATCGAGACCATCGATGCCGGCCCCTCCACGTTCCAGCCGATGAATGTGAACTTTGGCCTGTTTCCCCCGCTGCAGGAGGCTCCGGCATTCGATCGGCACAGCAAGCTAGGCAGAACAACCGCGAAGGCCCTGGCGCGCAAAAAATCGCTGACCACGCGCGCGCTTGCCGATCTCGGGCGCTGGATAGCTGGCGAGCTGCCGGCAGCGGCAGCCGAATAAGGCGCTCACCCTCCAATTCGCCGGAAAGACTTTGACGCGCGCCAGATGCGCCACTGGCTTTGCCATGGCGGTATATGCGGAGGGCGGAACGGACCGTAGTCGAGCCGCTCCATGTCCAGCAGCCACTGCCGTAGCGGCGCCAAAGCCAAAAAGGCAGGTCGCGCGATCAAGGGAATGCCCTCACCTGCCGCACTGACGACTGCAAGACTACGACGCGCCCGCAAGCGCAACTCGGCCAAGATGGCACGCAGCTCGGGTGTGACCCGCATTGCAAATACGTCTTCCGCATCGACTCGATACTGCCGAAGCATCTCAAGCGGGATATAGAGCTGTCGGCGCGCCGCATGACGCGGCAGAAGACTGAGGATGCTTGCAATCGTTTGAGCGTCGCCGGCCGCCGCGAAGAACTCGGTGGTCGCCGGGTCGAGCTTGCCAGCGAGTATGGCGGCGGACAATTCAACAATTGCGCCCGCGGTCCGCGATGCATAGGAGCGAAGCGCGCCCAGATCCGACATCGGCTCGTCGTAGAGATCGAACCGGTGCGCCTCGAGCAGATCCACGAGCGGCTCGCTCGATAGACCTTGTTGGGCCAATCCCTCCATCACGGCGGCGGCAACCGGATGTCCCCCGACCTCGCTGCCGCGCTCGCCTAGAAGCATCTCGCGCCACCATTGCAGGCGAATTTCGCCCGGCATGGGCTCACGAGCGAGATCGCGCACGCGCGAAATCTCCGCGTCGAAGGCATATAAGGCAAAGAGCGCGTCCCGCTTCTTTGCCGGCGCGAAAAGCGTTGCCAGATAGCGGTCGCGATTGGATTCGCGCACCAGTGCGGCGCAGTATTCGAAATGACTGTCCATCGAAGCAATCTAACGCGCCGACTAGTCGACTGCGATCAGCCCCGCGCCTACGCGACGATTTTCTGCCAGCAGAATGTTGTAGGTCCGCACGGCTGCGCCTGTGGTCATGGTATCGACAGAGAGCGCACATTCATGAAATTTCTTTCGCATCTCTTCGGGCAATATCCATGGATCCCGTCCGACCCCTAAGAGAAAAAAATCAAGAATTGCGGCCCGCTCAAAGGCAGCTGAGAGCACCGCTTCCGTAAGATGGGCTACATCAGGCACCGGCCAGGCCCAGATTCCGTCCGGAAAGCAAAGCAGGGAGCCGCGGTGCGACATCCCGGCGAAGCGAAATCCTCCGTCACCGTAAGCGTCTATCGGCGCCGGACGCGGCAGATGCGGGGCATCGGCGCGGCCGCCGAGTGCCATCTATTTCTTCCGGTCTGGCGCGGTGAGTGCGTCGCGGCCCGTACCGACGCCAAGATAAATCAGGATCGGCGACGCAATGAACACGGACGTATAGGTCCCGACCAGGACGACGCCGAACATCATCGTGGCGGTAAAGCTATGAATTGCCTGCCCTCCGAACAGCAACAAAGCCAATAGCGCGAGGGACACGGTGACGTGGGTGATCACCGACCGCGACAGCGTCTGATTGACCGAAGCGTTGAGCAAATCCGGCATCGGCATCTTTCGATATCGGCGAAGCATTTCCCGAATGCGGTCGTAAATGACCACGGTGTCATTGAGCGAATAGCCCAGAATGGTCAGCAACGCCGCGATACTGGTGAGGTCAAAGTCAATTTGGGTTATCGACATAAAACCGATGGTGAGCACGATGTCGTGCACGTTTGCGATCATCGCACCGAGCGCAAACTGCCATTCGAACCGAAACCAGAGATAGATCAGGATCGCGAAGATCGCGAGCATCAGGCCGACAACCCCGTACGACAGCAACTCGCCGGACACGCGCGGACCGACCACTTCCACGCGCCGGTATTCGACCTCATTGCCGAGCGCACCGCGCACCTTGGCGACAGCCTGTTGCTGGGCCACCTCGCCGCCCGGTTGCTCGGCGATGCGGATGAGCACATCGTTCGGGGCGCCGAACTGCTGTAATTGCACTTCACCGAGCCCCAGCGCACTGAGCGTCGCGCGCATTTTTGCAAGATCCGCGGCGCCCGTTTTCGACTGCACCTCGATCAGGGTGCCGCCCTTGAAATCGATGCCGAAATTCAGGCCATGGAAGAAATAAAGCGATATCGCCAGGATCGACAGCAGTGCCGACAAGGGAAAGCTGATGCGCCGAAAGCGCATGAAGTCGAACTTGGTGTCATCGGGGACGATGCGGAGCAGGCGCACGGCACGGTTCCTCAGATGGGCACGCGTTGCGGACGACGCCAGCGCACCCAGTAGGCAACGATCAGCCGTGTCAGCGTGAATGCCGTGAAAACGGTTGTGAGAATGCCTATACCCAGCGTGACGGCAAAGCCTCGCACAGGCCCGGTACCAATGTAGAACAGCACGGCGGCTGCAATGAAGGTCGTGATGTTCGAGTCGAGGATCGTGGCGAGCGCCCGGGTAAAGCCGGCATCGATCGCGTTGATCGGCGTTCGTCCGGCGCGCACTTCTTCCCGGATGCGTTCGTAAATCAGCACGTTGGAATCGACGGCTATGCCGACCGTCAGCACGATGCCTGCGATGCCCGGCAGAGTAAGGGTCGCATTAAGCAGCGACAATATGCCGAAGATCATTGCCACGTTGATCGCCACTGCGATGTTGGCGAACAGCCCGAACAGGCCGTACGTCACGAGCATGAAGGCGATCACCATCGCTGCGCCCACATAGGATGAGAGTTTGCCCTTGGCGATCGAGTCCTGGCCAAGGCCGGGGCCGACGGTGCGTTCCTCGATGATGGTCAGCGGGGCCGGCAAGGCGCCCGCGCGGAGGAGAATCGCGAGGTCGTTGGCGCTCTCGACCGTGAAACTGCCTGAAATCTGCCCCGAGCCGCCGAGAATAGGCTCTCGAATGACCGGCGCCGATATGACCTGGTTGTCGAGAATGATGGCGAACGGTTTGCCGACATTCTCCTGCGTAACCTGCGCGAACTTGCGCGCGCCCGACGTATTGAAGCGGAACGAAACAATTGGCTCGCTGGTGCGCTGATCGAAACCAGGCTGGGCGTCGGTGAGATCCGCGCCCGATACCAGGATTCGCTTCTCCACGAGATACGGGGTTCTTGGCTGGGTCGAGCTGTAAAGAATCTCATCGTCAGGCGGTATGCGCCCTTGCGCCGCCTGTTCGGCAGGAAGCGAAACGTCGACCATGCGGAAATCGAGCTTGGCGGTCTTGCCGAGCAATTCTTTCAGCCGGGTCGGATCCTGCAGGCCGGGCACCTGCACAAGTATCCGATCGATCCCCTGGCGTTGGATCAGCGGCTCGACCGTGCCGAGCTCGTTCACCCGGCGCTCGATGATCTGTATCGACTGCTCGACCGACTGCCGTATCCGCTCCGTAATGGCAGGCTCGGTGAGCGTCAGCCGCACCAGACTGCCCGCTTCCGTCGATATGTCGAGACTGCGCTGGCCACTGCCGGCGCCGAGAAGACCGCCAAGCGGCTGCGACAGCTCGCGCAATTTTTCCAACGCCTGGTCGAAATTGCTGCCCTCACGAATGCGCACTTCGACGCTGTTGCCGCGCACGACGAGGCCTGTATAGCCGACGCGTGCGTCGCGCAGAACCCGACGCACGTCGTCGCGCAACACCTCGAGCTTCTCCTTGCGAACGGCATTGCTGTCGACTTCGAGCAGAATGTGAGATCCGCCCTGCAGATCGAGACCCAGGACTACATGCCGCTGCGCCCACTTGGGCCAGCTCTGCACCATTTTTTCGGGCAGGAAATTAGGGACAGCGAACAGGCATATGACGAGCGCCGTCAGCAAAATAGTCGCCGCCTTCCACCGCGTGAAATAGAGCATGACGTTCCGATTGCGGCTAAACGGCCACCAGCGTTCAGCTGGCTGCGGCCTCTTCCTTGACAGGTTCACCCTTGGCACGGACGTCGGCCACCATCTGCCGCATCTGGCGGATGCGCACGTCCTCCGCGATTTCGATTTCGATCTGGTCGTCGTCGATCACCTTGGTGACCTTGCCGATAAGGCCCCCGTTGGTGACGACGGTGTCGCCCCGCCGCACATTCTTCACCATTTCCTGGTGCTGCTTCACCCGCTTCTGCTGCGGGCGCAGGATCAGGAAATACATGATCACGAAAATAAGCGCGAACGGCAGCAGCGACATCAGCATGCCGCTGTCCCCGCCTACACCAAGCCCTTGCGCAAACGCAGGCGTTATGAACATCGCAACCCTTTTCCCTGGTGATTTCTCGGCGCCTGGGCGGCGCTTGAATTTCGCGCGGACTATAGCGGCCGCCCGTCCAATTGCAACGCCGCTTAACCCCCTGAAAGCCGCTATTTTCAGCCATTTCCCTGCAAGCCCGCTTGCGGGGGCAGCCCGGCCCCGCTAAGAGCAGCGCGATTTCACGGAAACAGTGATGGCCAAGTCGAAGTCCAAATCGTCGCGGGGCTCAATGCGAAAACCAAAAGCCGGCAGCCGCCCGGAGGAGCAGGCGGATGCGCTCGACCGCATTGCAGCCGCGCTCGAGAGGCTCGCACCGCAACGGTCAATCCTGTCCGATCTCAGCGCCGCCGACGCCTTCATCTGGCATCCGGACGGACGGCTGTCGTCGGTTTCGCACGTCAACCGCGTCGAGATGTCGCTGCTCAAGGGGATCGATCGGGTTCGCGATGTGCTGGTCGAAAACACCGAACGTTTCGCCAAGGGCCTGCCAGCCAACAACGCGCTTTTGTGGGGCGCTCGCGGCATGGGCAAGTCATCGCTGGTCAAGGCGGCGCATGCAGGCGTAAATGCGGCCTTCGCACGCAAGACAAGCAACGGGCCCCTCAAGCTGATTGAGATCCATCGCGAGGACATCGACAGCCTCCCCGCTTTGATGGCCCTCACGCGCGGTTCCTCGCACCGCTTCATCGTGTTCTGCGACGACCTGTCGTTTGACGCTGAGGATACCACCTTCAAATCGCTCAAGGCGGTCCTTGAAGGGGGGATCGAGGGCCGCCCCGACAACGTGATCTTTTATGCAACCTCGAACCGACGCCACCTGATGTCACGCGACATGATGGAGAACGAACGCTCAACGGCGATCAATCCGGGCGAGACAGTCGAGGAAAAGGTGTCGTTATCGGATCGGTTCGGTCTTTGGCTCGGCTTCCATCGCTGCAGCCAGGACGAATATCTGGCGATGGTCGACGGCTACGTCGTCCACTACAAGATTCCGGCCAGCGGTGAATCCCTGCATCGCGAGGCGCTCGAATGGTCGACAACGCGCGGATCGCGATCGGGTCGCGTGGCATGGCAATTCGTGCAGGATCTCGCCGGACGCCTTGGCGTGGCTCTGAAGACCTGATGTTCAGCCGCTCTTTCCCACGCGGGGTGCGCGGGAGAGCCCGCTACGCACCGCCGAGATATTGCGTCGGATCAACCGGTGTCGATCCTTTCCGGATCTCGAAGTGCAACTGCGGCGAGGTCACATTGCCCGTCTGGCCCGCGTGCGCAATCACCTGCCCACGCTTGATGGTGTCGCCTCGCTTGACCATGATTTCGCTCGCGTGAGCGTAGGCTGAGACAAAGCCGTTGGCGTGACGGATCAGCACCAGGTTGCCATAACCCTTGAGTTCATTGCCGGCGTAAGCGACGACGCCGTCATCGGCGGCCTTGATCGGCGTGCCTTCCGGAACCGCCAGATTGATGCCGTCGTTTTGCGTACCGTTCGGCTTGCTCCCGAAGCCGGCAATCACGCGACCGCGAACCGGCCAACGGAACGACGGCATGGCTCCGGTCGGTTCCGCAGTCTTGACCGCGGTTTCGGGTTTTTGCGGCAGGTCTTCTTTCGCGACGTTCGCGGTATGCACTGGACCGAGGCTGGCAACTTTTTGCAGCGGCGCGGGCCGCGCTTGCGCAGCTTGCGGTGGCGAAGCGGGATGCGCGGATGCAACGGCATACCCACCGGGCGGAATGGTCAGACGATCGCCAACACTGAGCCTGCTCTTGGTATGAAGATGGTTCGCCCGCGCGAGCGCAGTGATCGACACGCCGGTGCGGCGGGAGATGCTCATCAGCGTTTCGCCGGACCGCACGATGTGAATCTTGCCGCCGGCAACCGGAGACGAAGCCCGCGAAGCGGTCTGTGTCCCGCTCGTCACGTGTCGCGGGATTACCAGGCGCTGGCCGGGCCTGATCTGCGAAGCATCGCGGATGCCGTTGGTCTGCAGGATCGCCGATGCGGGCACGCCATGCCTGCGGGCAATGCTATCGACGGTTTCGCCGTAACCGACCGTGACGGCTGAGCCGCCGTTCCACGTCCAATGACTCGAAGCCGGCGGAACACTGGCCGAAGAACCGGTGGTTTCCGAATATCTGCCGCTGGGCCGATAGCTCGCCGGAGTAGCGGACGTCGGGGCGGCTGCCACCGCGGCGGGCGGACTCAGCGGCTGAGCCTCGATGCGCGAGCTTGCCGAAGGTGCCGGCATCAAAGCAACGGTTTGCGGCGGTGCAGGGCGATCGCTGTTGTAGGAGCTGGATGCGAAGCGGGCGGAGTCGGCACAGCCGCCGCCGGCGATACCAACCAAGGCGAAGGCCAGAGCGCGCGGCCAAGCACGCGGGCAACAATCCACCTGGGGGCGCGGCATGTGGTTACTCACTCGTACGCAACAACCGTAGAGTTTGAAATAAACCAGCGGCGAGTAAACAAGGCTTTAATAATTAACGCTCGGATTCGGGGGCCGCAAGCCGGACAGCGGACGTGAAAACGTCACAGTTCTTGCGCCTGACCCGGTAACATCGGCACGAAACGCACGGGGATCAGATTTTCACGCCGGGTTCCTGTTTGCGACTTGGTAAGCTTGATCAGATGTTGTGAGCCGTCCTGTGACCCAAGCGGCAAAATCATGACGCCATTCTCGACGAGCTGGTCGAGCAGGGTTTCGGGGACTATTTCCGCGGCGGCGGTGACAATAATACGATCATAGGGAGCCCTGCCCGGCACCCCGATGAAGCCATCGCCCACAACCACATCGACGTTGTCATAGCCTAACGACCTCAGACGCTCCTGTGCCTGATCGGCCAATGTGCGGTATCGCTCGACGGTTACCACTTCTCGTGCAAGGCGCGACAAAACAGCGGCCTGATACCCGGATCCGGTACCGACCTCGAGCACACGGTGATGGGGCTGCATCGCAAGGTGCTCGGTCATATAGGCCACGACATAGGGCTGACTGATCGTCTGCCCGCAAGCAATCGGGAGGGCCTGATCCGCATAGGCACTTCTCAAGAAGCCCGCGTCAACGAAGCGCTCGCGCGGAACCTCGTCCATGGCCCGCAGCACCGCCTGGTCCGCAATACCTCTTCGTCGCAACGTCAGCAGGAATTCCATGCGGTCATCATCCTGCTCGTTGGTCGGCACTTTAGACACGTTTAGGCCCCTTTATTTGAGTTATTAGCATGTTTGCCGGAATTGGGGCTAAGGTGGAACCCTGCGGCTGATGCCGAGTTGAAGGGCGGGAGATATCCTATGACAGGTTCATCGGCAGCGGCGCCACGCGTTCTCGTGGTCGAGGACGAGTATTTGATTCGCATGTTGCTCGAGGACATGTTGGGCGAGCTTGGCTATGGGATCGCTGCCGCCGTAGGGACAATCTCGGAGGCAAGCCAAATCGCCAAGAGCGGCGAATTCAATGCCGCCATTCTCGATGTCAATCTTGACGGGCAGGAAATTTATCCCGTCGCCGATATTCTGACCGAGCGTGGATTGCCATTCGTCTTCGTTACCGGATACGGCGAACGCAGCCTGCCCGAGGCTTATCGAGGGTACCCCGCCCTGCAGAAGCCGTTTCAGGCCGAGCAGCTCAAGACGACGCTGGCGGGACTGCTGGCCTAGCCGAACACCTCTGCCAATTTTGTCATGAAAGGCTCGTCCGTCAGATCGAGCCGCAACGGTGTCACCGCGATCCGATTCTCGGTCAGTGCGGCGAGATCGCTTCCGGGAGCAGCGCCGACAACTCCGCCCCGGCCGAACGCAATCCAATAATAGGGATTGCCACGTCCGTCGTGGCGGGCATCGATGCGCAAAAGCTCCTGGTCCCGTTTGCCCTGCATTGCCACCGACACGCCCGCAACTTCGTCAGGCGGGCAATCCGGAAAATTCACGTTCACCAGCACGTCGCGCGGCATTCCAGTCTCGAGAACGCGCTTGATCAGATCGGGCGCGAACTTGATCGCAGTATCCCAGCAAGGCAACCGCTTGGTGCTGAAGGAATAGGCCTGCGAAAGCGCAAAAGAAGGAATGCCGAGCACGGCACCTTCCATGGCTCCGGCGACCGTGCCCGAATAAGTCACGTCCTCCGCGCAATTGCGCCCGCGGTTGACGCCAGAGAGCACAAGATCAGGCTTTTCCTTCATGAGATAGCGCACGCCCATGATCACGCAGTCCGTCGGCGTGCCCTTGATGGCGAAATGGCGCTCGCCCACTTCACGCATGCGCAGTGGATCGTTCAGAGACAGGGAATGCGACACGCCGGACTGATCGATTTCCGGTGCTACGATCCACACCTCATCGGAAAGCGCGCGCGCAATCTTCTCGCAGGCAGCGAGCCCCGGCGAATGGATGCCGTCGTCGTTGGTTACGAGAATGCGCATCAGATTTTCCGGTCCCGGGACGGCGCGCAGCGCCGGGCCTGGAATCCAGATGCGAGCATTGCATCTGGTTCTGGATTCCGGGTTCGCGTGCCCCGCACGCGCCGCGGAATGATGAATGACATCTGCTGCAATACCATCAATTCGCCTTTTCGATTTTCGTCAATCCGGCCATGTAGGGCGCGAGCGCGGACGGCACCGCAATCGAGCCGTTCTCCTGCTGATAGGTTTCCATCACCGCGATGAGCGCGCGGCCGACGGCCACGCCCGAACCGTTGAGCGTGTGCACGTGCCGCACGCCACCCTTGCTGCGGTAACGCGCATTCATGCGCCGGGCCTGAAACTCGCCGCAGTTCGAGCAGGAGGAAATCTCGCGATAGGCATTCTGGCCGGGCAGCCACACTTCAATGTCGTAGGTTTTCTGGGCGGCAAAACCCATGTCGCCGGTGCAAAGCGTGACCACGCGATAGTGCAATTCGAGTCTTTTCAGCACCTCCTCGGCGCAGGCAAGCATGCGCTCGTGCTCTTCCTTCGATTTTTCCGGCGTGGTGATAGAGACCAGCTCGACCTTGGTGAACTGATGCTGCCGGATCATTCCCCGTGTGTCTTTGCCTGCAGCGCCGGCTTCGGCGCGAAAACAGGGCGTGCACGCGGTGAGGCGCATCGGCAGCTGAGCTTCCTCGACGATGGATTCCCGCACGAGATTGGTGAGTGGCACCTCGGCGGTAGGGATCAGCCAAAAGTCATTTGTTGTCCGGAATTGATCGTCCGCAAACTTCGGCAGTTGCGCTGTGCCAAACATCACCTCGTCGCGGACCAGAATTGGCGGATTCACCTCGGTATATCCGTGCTCCCGGCGCGTATGCAGATCGAGCATAAATTGTCCGAGCGCCCGTTCGAGCCGCGCCAATCCTTTCTGTAAAACGACAAAGCGCGCACCGGACAATTTGGCTGCCAGCTCGAAATCCATCTGGCCCAGCGCTTCGCCAAGCTCGAAATGCTGCTTTGGCTTGAATGCAGGGTCAGGCTTCTTCCCGAACACGTGATGCTCGACATTCCCGCTCGCATCGGAGCCGTCCGGCACGTCGTCGAGGGGCATGTTCGGAATTTGCGCAAGCTCATTTTCGAGTTCGGAGGCGAGCGTCCTTTGCTTCTCCTCCAGTTCCGGCAGTGCGGTCTTTAGCTCGGCAACCTCGGCCATCAGCTTGCTGGCTCTGGCTTCGTCTTTGACCTTCTTGGCGTCACCGATTTCCTTCGACGCCGCATTGCGTCGCGCCTGTGCCTGCTCGAATTTTGTAATCGCCGCCCGACGTTTCTCATCCACCGCGACAAGCTTTTGTGACAGCGGCTGGAGCCCTCGCCGCTTCAAGCCGCGGTCGAAGCCGTCAGGATTTTCGCGAATCCATTTGATGTCATACATGGCGGGTCGCTTTTATCGCGGCTTATGGCTGGGTAAAAGGCGCGAAGCGCCGTCTTATTCGCAAAAAGCTACCGGCCATCCACGTCTTCCCTGGGGAAAAGGCAAAGACGCGGATGCCCGGCATAAAGCCGGGCATGACGGAGTCAATACCAAAGACTGCCCTACTCCGCCGGCTTTGCGCTCGCCGAGGCCGCTTCAGCGGCGGCCTTCGCAGCCTCTTCGGCCTTGGCCTTTTTTTCGACCATGCGCACCGACCAGATTGAGCCCTCGTAGAGAATGAGCAGCGGGATCGCAAGCGACATCTGGCTGATGACGTCGGGCGGCGTGAGAACCGCCGCCAGCACGAAAGCGCCGACGATGAAGTAACGCCGTTTGGCTTTGAGCTGCTCGGCGGTGATAACGCCGATGCGGCCGAGCAGCGTCAGGATGACCGGCAACTGGAAGGCCACGCCGAAAGCC
>JBKPLN010000602.1:0-2387 GCA_046731635.1 Pseudomonadota bacterium
TCTCAGGGTGGATCGCATGTCGCCGGTGCGATCCGCCAGGCCCAAGTCAATTGCCTTCTGGGCGGTCCAGAACTCGCCTGAAAACAGGCATTCTTCCGAACCTTTCAGCTTCGATCCGCGACGCTCCTTGACCAGCGCTATGAAATTTTCATGCACGTCCTTCTGGATTGCCTTGATCCTCTGGACGTCTTCCGGTTTCTCAGGAAGGAATGGATCGAGCATCGCCTTGTGATCGCCGGCCGTATAAAGCCGCCTCTCGATGCCAACCTTCTGCATCAGGTCGTGAAACCCAAAAGACGCGCCGACCACCCCGATCGATCCGACGATCGAGAACTCGTTACAGATGATCTCGTCGGCCGCGCAGGCCAACATGTATCCCCCCGACGCACCGACATCCTCGACGAAGGCTAGCACCGGAATCTTTTTTTCATCGGCAAGCTGCCGGATCCGGCGGAAGATGAGATGCGATTGTGACGGTGAGCCGCCGGGCGAGTTAATTACTAAAGCCACTGCACGCACATGGGGCATTGCAAATGCGCGGTCCAATGACCTGGCGATTGTTGAGAGCAGCAGCCCGGGGCGCAGCGGCGTGACGACCCCAATGACGCCGGCAAGGCGCACCACCGGCACGACGGGTATGTCGGTGCGGAACCGACGCGGCACGAGCCGGGCTGCCGCACCCACAAGGCGTGCACCAAAGTTGGGCGGGGACGGAGACGTGGAACTGGCCATCTGTCCAGATACCCAGCCATGACCGCTCAAGTCAAAGGCAACGGAACCCGAGTCGGCTTTCCCAGCGAAATAAATTCGGCCTTTTGCGCGAAAAGCGCGCCGCGTTGCCTAAATTTTAACTTTGGAATGCTTTTTGCAGAAGGTTAGGTGCCGGCGCTTTTGAAGAGGCGGGTCGATGGATCCCAAGATCACACTTCTGTTCCTGCTAATCGGCAGTGTCATTGGTCTTTCGTACCTTAGCGACGAAAAACGAGGGCGCTTCCGGCGCCAGCTGAGCGACATGCGTTGGCGCAATTTTGTGCCCTGACGGCGCAGGGCTTAGGCAGGCCTCGCGGACTGCTACGCCTGCGAGATTGTCAGCGTATTTCCCCCGCGTAAAACGTCTTCGGCAGCCGCCGTTGGCTCGCCCTGCTCATCATTGAGGCTGAGGGGCGGATAGTCCATTTGCCTGCCGGACCCGGCTTTCACCGCGCGGATCAGCACGCGGATCGCAGGCGCGGTCGGTCTCGGCAGAACAGGCTGGACCGCGAGCGCGCCGAAAGCGGACCGAAGCTCGTCTACGACTTCGTCCAGTCCGTCCGCTCGCCAAATGAGCGTAAGGACTCCGCCTGGTCTTAGCAGCCATGCGGCGGTGGCAATCCAGCGCCGAAGCAGCCCCGGTGTGCCGACATGGGCCAGGCGACGGCGGGGATCGGGCGAGACATTCTGACGTCCCGCGTCGTGAAACGGCGGATTCATCAGGACCCGGTCGATCGTGCCGGCGGCAAAGCCGGCGGCGGTCAATGACGCGATCGTCTCGACGTCGAGAGCATAAGCCCTGACCCGGTCATCAAGATGGTTCAGGCGCGCGTTCCCCGCAGCGAGTTCCGACAGTGTTCGATCGATCTCGAGCAGCGACACCCGCAAGCCCGGAATGCGCGCGGCAAGCGCAAGGCCAGCAGCTCCTACCCCGGCGCCGAGATCGACGGCGTGCTCGCCGCCGTGCGCTGCCGTGGCGGCCGCCAAAAGAATCGCGTCGTGTCCGAACCGGTGGCCGCGCAATGGCTGCCGCAGACGAAGCCTGCCGCCCAGGACGCCGTCCTCGCTGATTTCGATGTCAGTTTCCCTCTGGGCGCAGTTCATGAGCATACCCGGCTTCTTCAAGAAGCTGGCGCGCCCGCAACTCCTGAGCCTCCGGGACCAGCACCCTCCGGGGCAGGATACCAAGCGAGCCTTCCAGCACACTCATGTTCTGGTCGAACACCAGCGAACGAATGCCGGCACTTTCCAGGAGGGCCACCACCGCGGAGACCAGAACCGCATCATTTGTGCGAATGAGTTCACGCATCGCCAAGCTATCCCTCGGACACAACCCTGCCGCCCAATTGCGGAACACGGCAATCTAACGCACTTGCCGCATTGGCGCAGCGTTCATATGCTCGCCTTTTCCCAATACCGGAGCTGAATTTGGCTGTCGTCCTCCCATTTGAAAGTCCCCATCTCGCGTCCATCAACCGCTTGTCCGATCTGGTGGCAGCGGACATGGACCGGGTCAACACGACCATTCTGTCGCGCACCGGCTCCGAAGTCGCCATGATCCCGGAGGTCGCCAATCACCTGATTTCCTCGGGCGGGAAAAGGCTTCGTCCGATGCTGACCTTGGCGATGGCCCAGCT
>JBKPLN010000603.1:0-3734 GCA_046731635.1 Pseudomonadota bacterium
GCGCTTTTCCCTGCGCGTGGACGGCGAGGTGCATTACGTTCAGGCTCTCGAGCGCGTCAACTTCACGGTCAAGGACAGCGAGATCGTGGCGCTGATCGGTCCATCCGGTTGCGGCAAAACCACCGCGCTGCGCGTCGCAATGGGACTTGACCCCGCGAGCGCCGGACGGGTGATCGTCGATGGTCGCGAGGTTACCGGATGCGGACACGATCGAGGCATGGTGTTCCAGCATGCCGAATTGCTGCCCTGGCTTTCGGCTATGCAGAACGTGATGTTCGGACTGGAGATGAAAGGCATTCGCGGCGCGCAGCTGCGAGAGACCGCGGAGAAGTATTTAAATCTTGTGGGCCTCACGGACTCGCAGAACCGGCGTCCGCACCAGCTTTCGGGAGGAATGAAGCAACGTGTCGGCATCGCCCGCGCGCTCGCCATCGATCCGAAAGTTCTGCTCATGGACGAGCCATTCGGTGCTCTCGACGCGCAAACGCGCGAGACGCTTCAAGGCGAGTTGTTGGCTATCCATGGCCGCACCGGCAAGACGATCCTGTTCGTCACCCACGAGCTCGACGAAGCCGTCCTGATCGCTGACCGCATCGTGGTCATGAAGAATGGCCGCGTGCAGGAAATCATGGATGTGCCGCTTAAGCGTCCACGGCCGGATCTCGGCATGGTGCGCGGCACGCCCGAATTCGCCGAGACACGCTACAAGGTCTGGCGAGCAATCCATGACGGGGCCACGGTGCACTGATGGTTGGCTCTCGTCACATTCTCCGTTCATTCCCGCCCCCGCCTGCGCGGGGGCAAGCTCCAGCGGGAATCCGGTCCCCGCTGGAGCCTGTGCTCGGGCCCGACGAAGGCTGGACCCGAGTGCGGGGACGAACGGGAACACAATCGACCGGATGGAAGCCGCAGTAATGGTCGATATAGCGGACCACCAAGATAAGGCCACACGGGCGCCCGCCGAGAACGCAGAGCGCAAGCCGCTGCCCCGCTGGGTGATTACGCTTGCTTCGGTCGCTGTCGTGCTGCTGCTCTGGGAAATTTTCGGCCGCCGCGTGAATCCCGTCTTCGGCTCGTATCCCTCTGCAATAGCGGTAGCGTTTTGGGAACTCGCCGTCAGTGGTCAATTATGGACAGCGCTTTACGACTCCTTGCGGCCGTTCCTGCTCGGCTACGCGCTCGCGATTCTCGTCGGCGTGCCGCTCGGACTGTTAATCGGCGGCTTCCGCGTGGCCGAAGCCGCGCTCGGCATCTACGTCACGGCGGGTTACGCCATGCCGCTGGTCGCGCTGGTGCCGCTGCTGATCCTCTGGCTCGGGCTTGGATTTGCGGTCAAGGTCGCGGTCGTATTCCTGATGACCCTGTTTCCGATTTGCATCAATACCTGGCTCGGCGTCGTGGCTGTGCCGAAAACTCTGATCGAAGTCGGAAAATCCTTTGTGGCCCCCGAGACGGTCATTCTGCGGCGTATCGTTCTGCCGGCGACGCTGCCTTACATCATGGCCGGCATCCGTCTTGCCGTCGGCCGCGCGGTCGTGGCGATGGTGATCGCGGAATTCTTCACGACCATTTCAGGTTTGGGCGCTGTGATCATCAATTCCGCGAACAATTTCGACACCGCGACCATGTTCGTTCCGATCATCATTTTGATGGTCATGGCTATCGGCCTGAACTGGCTCATCGGATTTGTCGAGCGGAAGGTCGCTCCCTGGCAGGCCGAGATCGCGGGACGCGACCGCGAATAATTCCTCTTGTCATCCTTCGAGGCTTGGTTCGCTCGCACCTCCGGATGGCGAGACGAGTGCAGCCATCGCCTTAAACAAGTCGCGTACCTGCCGTTCCTGGATATTCCGCGTGATAAACACCACGCGGCTGTGCCGATTCTGATCCGGCCAGGTTTCGAGTTCGACCGGCGGGTGCGCGAGGTGCTGCACGAACTGCACCATCACGGGTCCCTTGCAGCCTTCCACATCGAGGAAACCTTTCACGCGCAACAGGTCCGGTCCGCGCAAATGCATCAGCGCGTCCATCGACCGCGCGAAAACGGGCCATGGCATGGGCCTGTCATCGGTCAGCACGAAGCTGGCAATGCCGTCACTGTGCGCGGTCTCGGCCACGAATGCATTGCGCTGATCGGGACTAGGTTCAATGATGAAGCGGGGGTCTAGCTCGCCATTCACGGCGCCGAGGATTTCGGCGCCGGGGTTAAGCCCGCGCAATTGCCCCCTCAACGCCGTCGTTGCACTCCCGCCAGCAATGTCGGTCTTGGTGATGACCACCCGGTCGGCAAGGATCGCCTGTTTGCGCGCCTCCGCGGACCATGAAAGCGTGTCGCCCCCGGTCACGGCGTCGACCACTGTGATCACTGTCTCGACGTGAAAGACGCTGCCAAGCGCGCGGTCGGTCGCGAAAGTCTGCAGGATCGGGCTGGGATCGGCCAGTCCGCTGGTTTCGATGACGATGCGGCGGAAGTCCGGCACCTCGCCGCGTTCACGGTCTACCACGAGTCGCCGCAACGTTTGCTGCAGATCGGTGCGGGTGATGCAGCACATGCATCCATTTCCAAGCAGGACCGTTTCGTCCGCGCTCGATCGCACCAGCACGTCGTCGATGCCGGTCGCGCCGAATTCGTTGACCACGACCGCAGTCCCTTGTCCTTCGGGCATAGTCAGGAAGCGCTTGAGAAGCGTGGTCTTGCCGGCACCGAGAAAGCCGGTGATCACGGTCACCGGCAGGCGCGCCCCGCGCTCGCGCTTGAGCCTGCGCCCGAAGCGTCCGGCGGCCGGTGAGGGGAACGGTGAGTTCATGTCGTGTTTGCCATCGTGCAGGACGACCGAATAATACCGCAAAGCTCTCACTGCCAAAGCCGGTGCAATTCTTCCGTTCGTCCCCGCACTCGGGTCCAGCCTTCGGCTGGCCCGAGCACAGGCTCCAGCGGGGACCCAACTCTGCCTGCGCGCCTTGCTCTGGATTCCCGCTTGCGCGGGAATGAACGGACTATGGGCTAACCTACGGACGGCTCTGCGCTAAAAATCCATCTCAAGAATGTACAGCCCGCCGGTGTGCCGGTCGACGGTGTAGACAATGCCGCGCTCGTCGACGAACACGTCATTGAGCTGAACCGCGCCGGCCGGGGTGCCCTTCGGCGGCGGCGGAACGAAAGTGGCGACTTCCTTGGGCTGATATGGGTTGGAAATGTCGTAGGCGCGCAGCCCGCCGTTGAAGAAAGTGCCGATCACGATCTGGTCCGATTGCCATGCCGTCGGGACCGACGGATTCTCGTGGATATTGTGTGCGCCGAAGCGGCCGCCGCGGTTTGCAAAGGCATCAACGGGCGGCAGCGGACAGGTGGCGATCGAAACGAGATTTTTCTCGTCGCGCGCGTCGACAATCCACACCAGCTTTGGCCAGTCCTCGGCTTTGTTCTCGGTCGACTCGTCGGTGACAATCAAAAGTCCGCGGTCAAACAGCGGCACCGCCGTGTGCATGAAGCCGGTATAGGGCGGCGAATTGGTCCAGTGCGAGATCGGCTTCGGCTTCGACTTGTCGGAAATGTCCATCACGAACATGCCGCCGTCGATGTAGCATAGATAAAGTCGGTCGCCGCGCTGCCTGTATACATTGGTGTTGTGGGCGCGATAGCCCTTGTCGAGCTTGTGGCGCGGCAGTGGCGTTTCGCCCTGCCTTGTGCCCGGCATCCACCAGCGGCCGACCTCGACCGGCTTCGAGGGATT
>JBKPLN010000604.1:0-1613 GCA_046731635.1 Pseudomonadota bacterium
AACCCCCAGAATCAGTACCAGAGCAACCCCCAGAAATGATCCTCGCCTGGATAGCCGCGGATGCGGCCAATTTCCTCGCCATTGTTGACCAGCACGAATAGCGGCGCGAGCCGTTCAACCTCGATGAAGGAAAGATCCGAAGGCACTGGGCGGTCGATATTGACGCGGCGCAGAGGTGCGCGCTGGCCCTCCGCTGTTTTGGGGTAGACGGGTGCGATTTCACGGTCAAAGGTCTCGCACCACCCGCAACCCGCCTGTTCGAACATCACAAGTTCGGCCGCGCCAGTTTCTGCAATCGCAATGGCGACGAATATTGCGCCGGCCACGACACGTCGAGAAAAAAATTTCCAGGTTTGCCGAGCGCAGACCAACTTCTTCTCTCGCTCAAACAGAGGACAATTCGCCAACGCGAAGGTGGACGACTTATATCACAGAAGCGAACCATGTCGACGCAACAGAACGAGGGGCGTCAGCCGTAGCGGAATGCCAAAAGATTATCGAATGACCTGAGTTCGATGAGAATACGATGCAACAGATCGGCATCGCGGCTGGCAATCGCTTTCGGGATAAACTCAAGACTTGCCTTGGCGCCATCGATCAGCCGACGGAACTCGGGCGCCGCGCGGACGGCCTCGCTCGCTATTCCGTCGCACCGATCAAGTCCGGCGGCGTAGTTTACGGCTTTCAGCGCGAGGGAGGAGCGTGTATCCGAATTGTCCCAGTCGAGCGCGCGGTTGTTGTAGACCATGAGCGCGTCCATCATCGCGTTGGCGTCGCGGATGCAATCGGCCAACACGACGACGCCGCTTGCCTTGCGCAGCTCATAAAGGTCGCCCCGGATGGCATCGAGTGCGTCTCGGGCAGCATCGAGCCGTCCCGTCTTGAGCATGATGTCGGCGCCGACAAGCCGTGCGCTCACGCCAGTGAACAGCTTGCTGTAGAGCGCATTGCCTTCAAGCGCGCTTGGTCGGTTGCCGGAAAACCGCTCGGTGAGCTGTGTCCAGCTGTCGCGCAGCCGATCTATTTCAAGGGAAGCGAGGTCGGCATTGCCGGTGCGCAAATAGCCAATGGCGACCCGGTTGTGGGCGCTCGCCGCTTCTACCGCAGAATTAAAGCCATCGAGTTCATCGCCATGGGCGGTCAATGTGCCGCCCAGCAGGGTCAGCACGAGGCATGCGATACGAGCAACGCAGGTCATCGACATCAACGATATTTTGACGCACATATGTTCCCAGATATACCCACGTCCTGCAGTTAACGGGATCAAGTTGCCTGCGTGGTTTATGAGAATTGACCATGATTGCCCGGCGTAACCTGCTGGCCGGAATTACAGCATCCGCTGCGCTGCTGGCATTTGGCGCGCGCGCGGAGCAACCGATCCTTACCGACGATGGGCTCTACAAGCAGCCCTGGTTTCTGGAAAGCTTTCTTGATCTTGCCGAGGATCTTGAGGGAGCCCGCAAGGAGGGTAAGCGCTTTGTGATTATGTGGGAGCTGAGAGGCTGTCCGTATTGCAAGGAAACCCACCTGGTCAATTTCGCACAACCGCGAATATCGGAGTACGTAAAGTCCAATTTTGAAGTGCTGCAGCTCAACATCATTGGCTCGCGAAA
>JBKPLN010000605.1:0-2078 GCA_046731635.1 Pseudomonadota bacterium
CTCTGTTATCGTCGGCAGCGTCAGATGTGTATAAGAGACAGTCCCACGTGCGATAGTCGCCGGCGTATTCATGTATGAAGATCACCGGTGTGCCGCTTCCGGCTTCTTCGTAGTAAAGCCGCGTTCCATCTGGCGCAGCGATGTGCGGCATCACGCCCTCCGGCTACTCGCGATCAATTATTTGCACGCAAATGAAAGCAGAGTAAAGTCGCGCTCGCATTCAAGCCAAGTGACCGGCAAGACCACAGCTTGAACGACCACGAGGGGGAACTGTCCATGCTCAGGTTGTCTCGCCGCGGCGTTGCCGCGCTCACCGTCGCTCTCACGATAACGGCCGGCGGGATCGCGTCGCCAGCGCACGCACAGCAAAAGCCGGTGATCAGGGTTTCGAGCCTGACCTTGCCCGTGTTCAACCCGCTGGTCTGGAACATCATGAAAGCGCGCGGCTTCGATGCCAAAAACGGCTTCGAACTTGACGCAAGAGCTTATCCATCGATTTCGGCTTTTTATGCCGCCTTCGCTACCGGCGAGACCGACGTGCTGATCGGCGGACCGACGATCTTGCAGAAGCTTTATCAGGAAGGCGTGCCGGTTCGTATCATTGCGACCGGCTTCACGCTGGCTGACCTCGTCATATTCACCAAGAACGACAAGATCAAATCTCTGCTCGACATGAAGGGCAAGCAGCTTGCCGTGGACATGGGCGGCTCGCAGTTCCAGGTCACCAAGATCTACACCGCCGCCAAGGGCATCGATCTCGGGAAAGACATCACCGTGGTCAACGCAAATTTTGCCGTCGCCCGCGCGCAACTCGAGGCCGACCGTGTGGATGCGGCGCTCGTCATCGAGCCGCTCGCCAGCATCATCATCAAGCAAAACCCCGACTGGAAGGTGATTTTCAACGGCGCCGAAGGATGGAAGGAAATCACCGGCCAGGACGGCTGGGAAATCGTGACCGCCATGCGCGGCGACGCGATCGCGAAGGTTCCCAACGCGCCAAAAATGCTGATTGCAGCCCTGCAGGACGTCGCCCAGTTCATGAAGACCGATACGGCGGAAGCAGACAAGATTGCCAACGAGACACTCAAGCTCCCGCCCGGCATCCTGACTGCCGCGCTGGCGAGCAAGCGCCTGCAAATGATCATTGAGCCTGCATGGGAGCCCACCACCCGCAAGTCGATCACCGACATGATGGAGCGCGCGGTCAAGGCGGGCTTCTACGAAAAAATGCCGGACGAGAAGATCATCTATGCCCCGTAAGCGCGTACGCGCGCCTGCAAGATGACTGAGGAGTATCGCGAGTCTGTTCCGGTTCTGACGTTTCCGCGCCAGACCTTCGTCTCTCTTCTGGTCTTTGCGCTCGTTTGGGAAACGCTCTCGTATTTGGCTCCCTATCTCGGGATTCCGCCATTCGCGATACCGAGCTTTGTGCGCATCGCCAAAAGTGTCGCAACCATTACACCCATCGACATTGTCGTCACGCTGGCGCGCGTGATCGCGGCCCTGATCATTTCCTTCGTGCTGGGGCTTGCGCTCGCGATGGCCATGTACCGCTCCGAATCCCTGAATAATTATCTCCACCCCATGATCCGTCTGTTCATGGCAGTGCCGGTGGTTTCATGGATCCTGTTCGCGGTGCTGTGGTTTCCGGGCGTGGAATTCCGGATCGCTTTCGTGCTGGTGATCGTTTGCGGACCCGTGTTTTTGATCGACACGCTCGACGCCATGCACGGCGTGCCACGCGAGCTCCGTCGCATGATGCAGTCTTTCCGGCCGACGACCTGGCAATATTTCTTCAAGCTGATGCTGCCCGCCATCGTGCCGACGATCTTCACCAGCTGGAAGGTCAATATCAGCCTGGCAATCCGTGTCGTGACGATCGCCGAGCTTGTTGGTGCGGTGACCGGCATCGGACATCAACTGTCGGTCGCGCAGGAATTGTTCTCGGTCGCCGACGTATTCGCCTGGACGCTGGTCCTGGTGGCATTGTTATTCCTGCTCGAAGCAATCGTTGCGCGCGTCGAGACCCGCGTTCTCCGGTGGCGCGCATGAGTGGCCCCCCGCCTATTGAAGTGCGC
>JBKPLN010000606.1:0-1866 GCA_046731635.1 Pseudomonadota bacterium
ACACCCGTGCCGCCCGGCATCGCCGCGGTAATGGCGACAATCTTCTCGTCCTTCCGGGCTTCCTTCACCAGACTTTCGCCGAACACTTTCGTGTAGGACGGGGCGTTTGAGACGCCCTTCTGCTGTTTGCCCGTTGCGACATCGAATTTCACAACGCCATGATATTTATCCTGCGACGCTTCAGCCGGTGCGTAGCCTTTTCCCTTCTGCGTACGGACGTGCACGAGGAAAGGACCGTTGTCGGCGTTGCGAACGTTCTCCAGGACAGGCAAGAGCTGCCGCAGATCGTGACCATCGACGATGCCGATGTAATAGAAGCCAAGCTCTTCAAACAATGTGCCGCCGGTGACAAACCCACGGGCGAGCTCTTCAGCGAGGTATGCCTTTTCCTTGAAGAACTTCGGAAGGTGATTGGCAAACTGTCTGCCAATGTCACGTATCGACATGTACGTCGGACTCGACAACAGTCGCGTGAGATAGTTCGACATGGCACCGACCGGTGGTGCAATGGACATCTCGTTGTCGTTCAGTATCACAATCAGTCGCCGGTTCATTGCGCCGGCATTGTTCATAGCTTCGTAAGCCATGCCTGCAGACATAGCCCCGTCACCGATAACGCAGATCACGTTGTGCTTTTGGCCGGCGAGGTCGCGCGCCACAGCCATGCCCAAGCCGGCCGATATGGATGTTGAGGAATGCGCGGCGCCAAAACAGTCATATTCGCTCTCCGAGCGTTTGGTAAAGCCGGACAAACCGCCACCGGCTCGCAAAGTCTTGATGCGATCCCTGCGGCCGGTCAGGATCTTGTGTGGATAGGCTTGATGACCCACATCCCAGATCAGCTTGTCATCCGGGGTATCAAAGACGAAATGCAACGCAACGGTCAGCTCGATCACGCCGAGGCTTGCTCCCAGGTGGCCGCCGGTAACCGCGACCGCATTGATCGTTTCGGCGCGCAATTCGTCGGCAACCTGCTGCAGGTCCCGCGCATTAACTCGGCGCAAATCTGCAGGGC
The DNA here is from genome assembly GCA_046731635.1 of Pseudomonadota bacterium. GTDB lineage: Bacteria > Pseudomonadota > Alphaproteobacteria > Rhizobiales > Xanthobacteraceae > Pseudolabrys. The sequence goes on from JBKPLN010000606.1 coordinate 1,016, forward strand.
TTTTGATCGAGTCGAGGAATTTGGCGGTGGATTTTGTCAGGAAGTCATCGTTGGGCGCCGTCATGCTTTAATTACCTTCCCCACTAACTCGGAGGCGCTTGTGTGTTGTTGGCAAAACCTCTCAGAACATTTTTTGTCGCCCAATACGAGCTTTGCCGGCTCTGCCACGAAGTCTCTTAGTCAGCGTCAATCAATAACGAGTGGAAAAGTTCCACGCGGAAAGCATTGATAATATTGCATCAGAGCGCAAGTGGGGGGTAACTCCCTGTAGCCGGAAGGCAACATTTGGCATGCTAGGTTCAGTTGTTACCGGAATCGTAAAGTTCTGCACGCGATTCCCTTGGCCGATCATCGTGTTAGCAGTTGTTGCGGCGGCGGGGTCGGCGGTCTATACGGCGCGCCATTTTGCGATCAATACCGACATCAACAAGCTGATTTCGCCCGAACTTGATTGGCGCAAGCGCGAAGCGGAATTCGAAAAAGCTTTCCCGGGTCATTTCGGTTCGACTCTGGTGGTGGTGGATGCCCCCACCGCCGAGTTCGCGGTTCGCGCAAGCGCCGAATTGGCGGCCAAACTTAAATCCCGGCCGGAATTGTTCCAGTCGGTAGATGACATTGAAGGTAGCGAATTTTTTGCGCGCAACGGATTGTTGTATCGGCCGACAGAGGAGGTGGCGAATTTCGTCAAAGGCCTGGGACAGGCGGCGCCGGTCGTCGGAACGCTTGTCGGTGATCCCAGCTTGCGTGGACTCACGCGAATGCTTTCTTTGGGCTTGGTCGGCGTGCAAAATCGCATGGTCACGCTCGACGGGTTGGCCCGCCCGTTATCGATGGCGTCCACGACCTTGGAG
>JBKPLN010000607.1:0-2637 GCA_046731635.1 Pseudomonadota bacterium
CGACGAAGATTCGACAATCGCCCGCAGGGGAGAAGAGCCGTGGCCTATACCATGGGGAATCTGCTCAGTGTGTTGCACCCGCACTGCCCGGTCAAAGTTGATGCGCTCCGCAACAAGCGCAGGCGTGTCGAACACGGGCTCACGACTGTGGGGCTCAAGGTCCATTGTCTTGGCGACAACCGGCCGCTGTTGACTCTCATTGAGGCTTTGGGCGGGCGGTCTGAGGTAATCGCCAATAGGGTCTACGCGCACGCCCGTGCCTCGATAACCGTGGTTCTGCCACCCGTGGGGAGCACGCGCTCAGCGATTATGCTCCTCGAGTGCATCGAGAAGCATTTCGGACACGCCATCTTCCATAATCCGAAGTACCAGATCCAGGTGTGCTCACCCTGCCGGCTCGACGGCAGGCATGCGGCAATACTCGCTATCGCGTTCTACCTTGGATCAGACGTCCTCAGGCGCTACAGCCTCGATGACCTGACCACGACTTTTTCGGAGGACAGGCTTGGCGGCCACAAGCATCGAGGACGCCGCATAGTCCTCTACGATGGCGAGGGCGACCTCGATCGGAACTTCGAATGGTGGGACCTTGAGAAAGATCGCTTGTCGATACGGCCGCAACTTCCGTTCGTAACGGAGCGCACTGACGTGCTGACGTGCCAGAGCAAGACCGATATCGAGAATGTTAATCTCATGGCCACCTTACTTTCACACCATCAGACGCCTGCCTACTGGAAGCACTTGGGAGGCCGCTTTGTGGCGGATGTTGAGGCGTTGCTTAGGCGCCATCTTCTCCAAGGGATGCTTGAGGCCTCCTGGATCCACCCAGCGATGGGGAAGAAGGCTGACGACACGCAGTTCTTCTCCGCCCTTCAAGAACTCATGGCGTATGCATTCGGCGAGTATGCACGCCTTGAAAAAGAAAAGCGTAGCCAATGGTGGCGGCGAGGCACTTCCGATCGCCCTGGCATATTGGCCGAAACCAAAGCGCTGTTACAGCACTACCGCGCCGAACTCCTCGCCGAGTCTGGGCGATTATTGCAGGAGGGAACGACATGAGAGCGCATCAGCCCGGTTCGACACCAATCGACATCCCCGAAACGGTCCCGAATCCCGCCCATACTCCCGCACCCGCGCCCACACCGGAGCAGCCGCCGAAAAGAGTGCCGGAAAAGGTGCCCGATCCCACCCAGGGAAGAGATTTCCGCGAGCCGTGGCAATCCATCAGCACTGCGATAAAGCGTTTGGAGTGAAAGGAAAATAGAATCAGGGAATATTGTACGTCTCGGTAATCAGACAGAGTCCCGTCCCACGTTGCTTGCCCAACCCGCACGACTTGTGGGGCAGGACTGGTACCCGTTCAGTGAGCGTCCCGTACCGATAAATCCGACCCCAACGGGATCGGCAACCTGCGTGAAAACGGGCACCCTTTGCGTTTCGCGCCGCATTGTCGCGGCAATCGATGTCGGCGCTGCGAGAATGACGTCCGGCTTCTGTTGGCGCTACGGCGTGTAAATCTCATTTACCGCCGAGTAAGACGCGCCAGGCGTCGGGCCACCAGAAATGACGCCATGGTGGCTGATTAATCAGAATACGGAAATCTCCCAACAGCTCACGTTGTGGAATCAAATGGGTTCGCGGGTGATTCACGGGAACTTGCTTGTGATCCCAATCGAGAACTCGATTCTCTATGTATCGCCGCTCTATTTGCGGGCGTCGCAGGGACAATTGCCGGAACTCAAGCGCGTGATCGCAGCCTATGGCGATCATGTGGTCATGAAGGAAACGCTCGCCGAAGCATTGTCGGCGCTCTTCGAAGCCGGCGCCGCGCCAGCGGTCCCGAGTGCCTCAGCGGGAACACCGCTCCCAGGCCCTCCGGCAGACCGGGCGCGCGAAGCACTTGACCATTATAATAAAGCACTCGAGCGACTGAAATCCGGAGACTGGACGGGCTTCGGCACGGAACTCGACGCGATGCGCGGGCTCTTGGAGGGTATCAGCCGGCAATCGGGTGGCGACTAGGATGTCCCGAATGGCGTCGGCGTCCTAAGGACACGCCCGCCGAGATCAACATTGCGGTTAGATGGTCAATTGATGGGAGGTGACGAAGAGCATGAAGACGATCTTGGTTCCGATAGAAAACCATGACGCCATGCAGTCAGCACTGGAAACCGCGCTGCTTTTGGCTCGACGGTGTGACAGTTACATAGAAGGTTTCGCGCTACGCTGGGCGATCAACGAGTTTATGGGCGGCGACGTGATGGGCGGTATGCCTCTGGAAACGTATAGGGAGGAGTTCGCAGAAGAGGCGAAGCAAGCACGGCAGATTTTTGAGTCCTTCATGCAGAAACATGATGTGCGGCGCTCAACCGAGACGACAGAATCGCTGTCATTCGGCTGGTTGGACGATGCGTCAGAAGGAGAAAGTTTCATCGGCAGCTATGGCCGCGTTTTCGACGTGATCGTGATGAACCGGCGCGATGTGAAGTCGAGCCCCGTGCTCGATAGAGCGATTGAATCTGGCCTGTTCGAGAGCGGTCGCCCGATACTACTATCTCCACCGTCGCCGCCAGGCCAGATCGCCACCAACGTGTTGATCCCATGGAACTGCAGCACCGAGCAGGCACGAGCCATTGC
>JBKPLN010000608.1:0-8239 GCA_046731635.1 Pseudomonadota bacterium
CGTGATGGCCGCCGCGGCGCAATGCGAGGCGCGGGGCGCCCACATCATCCACATGGAGGTAGGACAGCCTGCCGCGCCTGCCCCGCAGACAGCGATCAGGGCTGCGCAGGCTGCGCTCGCCCAAGGCCGCCTTGGCTATACCGAATGCCTCGGCATTCCGTCATTGCGGACTCGCATCGCCCGTCACTATGGCGAGATGTATGACCTTGGCCTGGATCCCGGGCGTGTGGTGATTACCACGGGATCTTCCGGCGCCTTTGTCCTCGCCTTCCTCGCCTTGTTCGAACCCGGCGACCGCGTGGCATTAGCCAATCCCGGTTATCCGCCCTACCGGCACATCCTGTCCGCGCTTGGTTGCGAGCCGGTCCTGGTTGAAACATCGGCGAAAACCCGTTGGGCGCTGTCCGCCAAAGCCTTGATCGCCGCGCATCAGCGCGCCCCGCTGAAAGGCGTTGTGATCGCCAGCCCCGCCAATCCGACCGGCACCATGATTGATGCCGATGCATTGAGCCGGCTGATAGCGATCGCCGAAGCCGAAGGCATCCGGGTGATTTCCGACGAGATCTATCACGGCCTCGATTACGCTTTTGCGGCCGAAACCGCCGCGAACGTCTCCGATCGTGTCGTGGTGATCAACTCGTTCTCGAAATATTTCTGCATGACAGGATGGCGCGTTGGCTGGATGGTTGTCCCTGAAAATCTTGTCCGTCCCATCGATCGCCTGCAGGGCAACCTTGCGATTTCAGTGCCGACGCTCGCCCAGATCGCCGCAGAGGCTGCATTCGAGGGGCGCGAAGAGATGCAAGCGGTCAAGCATGGTTACGAGGAGAACCGTCGTATCCTGACCGAAGGATTGCCGAAAACCGGGCTCGACAAATTCCTGCCCGTTGACGGCGCGTTCTATCTTTACGCGGATATTTCCCGATTTTCCGATGACAGCCTCGACTTTGCCAAACGTATGCTGAACGAAGCGGGAGTGGCGGCGACGCCCGGCATCGACTTCGATCCCGTGAACGGCAAACATTTTTTGCGTTTCTGCTACGCAGGCTCGGCAGACGAGATGCGCGAGGCGGTCGCGCGGATCGGCAATTGGCTGAAGGGGTGACACAGAACCGCTCGTTCCCGCGAAAGCGGGAACCCAGCGCCAAATAAAAGATCTGGGTCCCCGCTTGCGCGGGGACGAACGGTCAGACATTAAAACTCCACGTCCAATTCCACGACCTCATCCGGCTCGGCCTTTGCGGCCGCCACCCACTCGCGCATCGCCGGCATATTCATGATTGTCGCGCAGTACGTAGCGCAATCGCTGTCGAGCTTCACATCGTAGCTCTGAAAACGGCTCACCACCGGTGCGAACATTGCGTCGGCCATGCAAGGTGACGCGCCGAACAGGAAGGGACCTTTCTCAACCGCGAGGCACTCGCGCCAGATGCTCGTAATGCGATTGATATCGGCTTGCGCACCCGCCCAAATCTTGAAGCCGGGGTGATGTGCCTTCAGATTCATCGGAAGCGCTGAGCGCAGGTTCGAAAAACCGGAGTGCATTTCGCCGGAAATGGACCGGCAACGCGCCCGCGCGGCAAGGGTTTTCGGCAGCAACTCCGCCGAAGGAAGAATCTCGTTCAGGTATTCAGCTATCGCCAGCGTGTCCCAGATCTTCGTGCCGTCATGGGTGAGGCAAGGGACCAGGAAGGAGGGCGACAGCAAAAGCAACTCAGCGCGCGTGGAAGGATCATCGCTGGCGACAATCTTTTCCTCGAAATCGAGGCCGGCCATCTTGCAGAGAAGCCAGCCGCGGAGCGACCAGGAACCGTAATCTTGCTCGCGATAGTCAGGGTAGCTTGGCCATAGGACAGGGACGTCCCTCGTTCATAGTGGCCCGGCAATTCGGCAGCTTAGACGAAGATGTTGCATTTTCAATATTATTCCGTGCTGCAAAATGATTAGGCAGCACAGTTTCCCACATTTTCCAGCATTAACTGGCGCTCGCAAGAATTTTATATCGCAATGCAGCATAATATGATCTAGCGTTCCCGCAGCGGCTCGCCGGGGCCGCCAGGAACTCGATGCTTTATCAAGCCTATCAGGCGCATGCCGACATCATGGTGCCGGTACGCCGCCTAGCCGGCATGGCGCTCAGATCGGTTGGGGAACAGCTCTACGGATCGTTACGTCCGACCGTCGTGAGCAACCTGACCGCTGCCTATGAACTGATAGCGCGCGCCGGCCTCACGCATGAGCGCCCGCTCTACGGTATCGACAGCATCCCGATTAACGGACGCGAGGTGCGCGTGACCGAGCGATCGGTCGACGTGACTCCGTTTGGGACTTTGCTGCATTTCAGGAAGGACGTCGTTCTCGCGCAACCGCGCGTGCTGCTCGTCGCGCCGCTCTCGGGTCACTTCGCCACACTGTTGCGCGCCACGGTGCGCACAATGTTGCCGGAGCATGATGTCTATATCACTGACTGGCACAATGCGCGCGACATTGCCCTTGAGCACGGACGCTTCGGATTTGACGATTACATCGCACACCTGATCCGATTTCTGGAGGTGATTGGCCCGGGAGCACACATGGTGGCGGTGTGTCAGCCTTGTGTCGCGGCGCTGGTGGCGGCAACGATCATGGCACAACGCGACAATCCGGCGCAGCCGCGGTCCATGACTCTTATGGCGGGGCCAATCGACACGCGAGTCAATCCAACCAGGGTGAACGAGCTCGCCAAATCGAAATCGATCGACTGGTTCGAACGGCATCTCATCGCGCGCGTGCCCTACCGCTATGGTGGGGCGGACCGGCTGGTTTATCCGGGATTCGTGCAGCTTGCCGCGTTCATGAGTATGAATATCGACCGCCATCTCAAGGCGCACCGGGAGCTGTACGAGAATCTGGCAAACGGCGAAACTGCGAAGGCGGCGCAGACAAAGGCGTTCTACGATGAATATTTCGCCGTGCTTGATCTGACCGCGGAGTTTTATCTCGAAACCGTACGCCTGGTATTTCAGGAGCACGCGCTGCCGCTGGGCGCGCTCACTTATCAGAATCAAAAGGTCGAGCCGCGAGCGATCCGTCGCACCACGCTGTTCACGGTCGAGGGCGAAAGAGACGACATCTGCGCGGTCGGACAGACGCTGGCTGCGCACGATATGTGTTCGTCATTGCGTCCTTACCGCAAGCGCCATCACATGCAGGCCGGCGTTGGCCATTACGGCGTGTTCTCGGGCAAGAGCTGGCAGAACCAGATCTATCCGATGGTGAAAAACATCATCTTGCAGAGCGATTGATCCAAGGTCGCCTCCCGACGCCTTGTCCGTTCATTCCCGCGTAAGCGGGAATCCAGGATTTTGTCTGCCAACCTCTATTGCTCTGGGTCCCTGCTTCCGCGGGGACGAACGGTTCGAATTGGTGCCCTTTAGGCCAAAGAGCCTATCGCCTGAATGCGCCCAGGATTGCGCGCATCCGCTCGGCACTCATGTTCTCCGACGGCGTCGTGTCCCGTTCGTCGGCCAGCCGGGCTTCGCAGTCGACATAGTTCGAGGAGACAATCCTGCCGCTGCGATTGTCGAAACGGCGTTCCTCGCAACGGCCCTTTTTGTCTGTCTCGACCACGATGGAGGCAACGCGGTGAGCCGCTTCCCCTCCGAGCGACGGCGACAAGGGGACGGTCTTCGCTATGGCGTTCTTGGTCTGTTGTTCGGCAGAGAAATACGAGCCGGTGGTCACGAAAACCGCCAGCAAAAGTATGACGCCAATGGCCGCCGAAGCGATCAAAGCGCGCGTAACTTCCCCGGCCGTGAAGCTGCCTTTGGCGCGGCGGGGCTTGGGCGTGACTGACCCGTTCGTCATGAGGTGATCCGTAACATGGTCACTTTGAATGAAAATTTAACTCGCTGGGCTTGAAGGAGCCTGAAGGAATTGGTCGCAATTTGAATGAAAACTGCCCGCATCTTCCATTTGGGCCGGTGCGCACCTACATAGTTTCACGTTCCACAAAACCCCCGAGATCCAATGCTCGATTTTGCTTCGTCGTCCGATGTCGGGGACATCGGCGAGGCTGTGGCACCGCCCGCCTCGGACACCGAGATCCTCGACGCATACTCTCGCGCCGTGACTGCCGTGGCCGACACTGTCGGTCCCGCGGTCGTGCGCGTTGAGGTTCGCAACGAGAAAGGCCGCCCGGGCGGCGTCGGGTCCGGCGTGATCATCGCGCCTGACGGCCTGGTGCTGACGAATGCCCACGTCGTCGAGGGCGCCAAAGAGGTGCGTTTGCAGGATGCCGACGGACGCGTGATGGATGCGCGTCGTCTCGGCATCGATCCTGACACTGACCTGGCGCTCCTGCGCGCCGGTTCGGCGCGAGATCTGCCCAGCGCGGTGTTGGGAGACTCCAAGAAGCTCAAGCGCGGCCAGCTCGTGGTGGCAATCGGCAACCCGCTCGGGTTCGAATCGACCGTGACCGCGGGGGTGATATCGGCGCTGGGGCGTTCCCTGCGCTCGCGCACCGGCCGCCTGATCGAGGACGTGATCCAGACCGATGCCGCGCTCAATCCCGGCAATTCCGGCGGTCCCCTCGTGTCCTCGCGCGGTGAAGTCATCGGCATCAACACCGCCGTGATCATGGGCGCGCAAGGCATCTGCTTTGCGGTTGCGAGCAACACCGCGCAGTTCGTGTTGAGCGAACTGATCCAGCACGGTCGCGTGCGTCGCGCCTACATCGGAGTGTCGGCGCAAACGACGGCAGTGCCCAGGCGATATGCGCGTTTGGCCGAGATCGAAAATTCGTCAGGGGCGATGATTACCGCGCTCGAGCCGAGCGGGCCTGCGGCCCTGGCCGGATTGATGAGTCTCGACACCATTGTGTCCGTGGACGGCGAACCCATTACCGGGGTGGACGACCTTATCCGGCTGCTAAATGGCGAGCGGATCGGGCGGCCTGTCGCAGTCAATATCTTGCGGCGCGGCGCGCTGCGCAGCTTCGAGGTGAAGCCGCTGGAACGGCCGGCGGCGCGCACCGCGTAATCGAGACGGGACGGGACTATTGCGGTTTGGCCTGCTTGCCCGGGTTCTTCCGCGCGGCCGGCTCATAATTGCCGCCCGCCATGCACTTCTTGATGAACGCATCCCGCTTGGCACCCTGCAATTTCTGGCTCTCGGCGCCGACCTTGCATGTCTCCATTTTTTCCTCGGAGGTCACGGCCGCGGCGGAGGTCGCCACAAGCACAACGGGGACGAGGGCAATAGCCAGTATTCGCAGCATCGTTGTCGGCTCCTTTTTGATCTCGAAGTGCAATAAAGGATAGCGCGGTCCCGGACAATGGCGCGCCGATTACCGCAAAGCGGCCGCGATATTTCCGCCGTCCACGGTGGTGACATTGGCGGTGGTTTTCAATTCAAGTGCCTGGTGAAGGAAAGCCTGAGCGACGTCCTCGGCCGTTACCTCACGCCGCAGCAGATTGCCGGCCATATACTCCTTTTCGCTGACCCCGCGCGCCTTGGCGCGCTGCGCGATAAAGTCCGCGGTCAGCAGGCCGGAGCGGATGCGATCGGCATTCACGGCATTTGAGCGGATGCCGTCGGCTCCATAGTCGAGGGCATACTGACGCATCAGGAGCAATGTCGCCGCCTTGGGCAAACCGTAGGGTCCGAATTCCGGCCCCGGGTTGACTGCCTGCTTCGAAATGTTGAACAGCAGACACCCGCCGATGCCCTGCTTGAGCATGATGTTCACGGCCGCCTGCGCGACTTTCTGGTGAGCGAAAAAATTTAACTCGAAGCTTTCGCGCAGCACAGCTTCGTCGACCTCGCCGATCTTGCCCTGCCATGCCGCACCCGCGTTCGAGACGACGATATCGACGCCGCCGAACGCTGCAACGACGCGATCGAACGCCGTCCGCACCGATGCTGCGCTCGTCACATCGCAGACGACAGCAATTGCGCTCCCATCGGTTGCCTTGGCCCTGGCTTGGGCGGTTTTCCCGTCGATGTCGAGCAGGGCAACTTCCGCGCCGGCGTCTGCGAAGGCTTTCGCGGTTGCGGCGCCGATGGCTCCGCCGGCTCCGGTAATTGCCACGACCTGGCCTTCCAGCGGCAGGCGCCTGCGCTGGCCCAGCTTGGCCAACTCCAGCGGCCAATATTCGACGTCAAACATGTCCGCTTCGGAAATCGACTTGAACTTCCCGATCGCTTCCGCACCGCTGATGCCTTCCGCCGCGGCTTCGGCGACATCGGCAGCAATGCGCGCCTCTTCCGCGTTTGCCCCCAGACCCATTAAGCCGAGGCCCGGCATCACCACGACGCGGGGAAGGGGATCGCGCATTGCGGCGCCATCGGCGCGGGTCTTTTGGCGCGCAAAATACGCAGAATAGTCGTCCGTGAAGGTGCGAGCGGCTCGCTGCACGGCATTCCTGAAGTCGTCGAGCCTGCCGGCTTCTGGTGCAGGGACAATCAGCGGCCAGGGTCCGGTGCGTATCACATGATCGGGCGTGATCAGTCCCGCCCGGGCGTAGCGGGCCACCTCTTGGCCGTTGACGTAATTCAGAATCGCGTCGCTGGTGCGAAAATCGACGATCTGCCGCTTGTGCGCGCCTTCGCCGAAGGCATCGCGCAGCGCACAAGCGCCTCGCACAATTGTAGCAACTTCCCGCAGCGAGGCAATCCGGTCGGGGAGCCTGACGCTCACAAGCTTTGCATTGCCTTTTTTGCGCAAGCGATCTTCGGCCAGTGTCACGAATTCGATCATGCGCTCATAAGCCTCGCGCGCGTCGTTGCCGACCGTGAAAATGCCGTGCTTGTCGAGGATCAACCCCTCGACCGCAGGGTTTTTCTCAAACACATCGGCTGCTTTCTTCGCGAGCGCAAAGCCCGGCATGATGTAGGGCACGAAGCCAAGACGGTTACCGAAGGTCTCCTGACACAGGGCTGCGCTGTCCGCCTGGTCGATCAGGCTGAGGATCGCAGTGGCATGTGTATGGTCGACGAACTTGTGCGGCAGGAATGCGTGCAAGAGCGTTTCGACCGACGGGTTGGGCGCCTGCGGATCGATCAACGCCGCACGCTGCGCGCGTACCATCTCTGCGTCAGGCAGGTCCGCGCGAGAGCGCAGCCGACGCAGGGGTTCAAGTCGAACTGCCGGCATTCCCGCGGGTTCGATGCCTGCCATGTCCCAGCCGGAACCCTTGACGCAGAGAACGTCCGCATCTTCGCCGAGCAGGTCCTTAATCCGGGTCTTAACCGAAGTGTTGCCGCCGCCGTGGAGGACAAGCTTGGGATCGCGGCCAAGCAGTCGGGTCGAGTAGATTCTATAGGCCAGCTCGGGGCCGATGCCGGTCTTTGCCCAATGATCGACAGCCTTCGTCGCGTCGCTGTCGACCCAGGCGGATTTCATAGGGTGACTAGCCCTTGTCGCCCAGCAGGCGCTTCGCCCACCACCCGCGCCTGGGGGTTGCCGTGGATTCGTCCGATCCCGTGCTGGAAACTACGGGCGTCGCCGGAGAGGGAGACTGAGCCGGCGGTGGATCATCAGCAAACGACGCTGGTTCCCGAATGGTCGACCGGCGGAGCAGGACGTCCGCGCCGGGAGTGGTCGCTGTCAGTTCCGCTGGCGGCGGAGCGGGCCGCTCTTCGATTGGAGGCGAATAGGCGGGACCGCTGTCGTAGGCCGACGGACGATCCAGGTCCTCGACCGCGTGTTGCAATTCTGGTTCAGGACCATTTTCGCTGGAACGAACCGCCGGCTCGCCGCTGTTGCGTTGCCGATTGCGACGGCCGCCACGGCGACCGCGCCGGCGTCGACGCCGCCCTTCGCGATGTTCGCCTTCGCCGAATGCGCCGCCTTCCTGGCGGGGCTGCGATTGGCCAAATCCGTCTTCCTCCGGTGAGCCCGCATCGTGATCCTCGTGTGCAACGGCATGCTCTGCCAAGGTCTCCTGCGTGACTTGCTGGACCTCGCGCGGCTCACCGCCACGACCGCGGCCGCCGCGGCCGCGCCTTCGCCTGCGTCGTCGGCCGCCCTCGCGTTCAATGCTTTCGACGCGGTGCTCGCCTTCCATTTCCTCTGTGGCGGACTCATCGACTTCAGCAAATTGTTCTTCCTCAACTTCCTCGCGGGGCGCGAGCTGCGGTTGCTGCGCAGCAAGATTGCGCGCCGCTTCCGGCGAATGCATCTGCTCGCCGCGGTCGATCACGTACGACTGTTGCCCTGTTACGGCGGGATCAGCCGAGACGGTGATCGTTATGCGGA
>JBKPLN010000609.1:0-3568 GCA_046731635.1 Pseudomonadota bacterium
TAGCAGCAGGGCGCGGTTGAGCACATAGCGATCGTCTTCCTCGCGCAGCACGCCACTCTCCAAGACATTCTTGGTCAACTCCTCGACGAACAGCGGCACGCCGTCGGTGCGCTCGGCAATTTGGTCGATGACCTCGTCGGGCAGCGCCTTACTGCCGACGACCTGCGCGACCAAAGCGGCGCGGTCGCGCCGGTCGAGGCGATTGAGCACCATCATCGTGACCTGCGGCTCGCCAGTCCAGGGTGGCTGGAACTCGGGGCGGAAGGTCACGATCAGTAATACCGGCAAATTGCGCACCCGCTCGACGGTGAGGTCGAGTAGCTCGCGTGAGGTAGGGTCGATCCAATGCGCGTCCTCAAACACCACAACCACGGGCTGCCGGCGCGCCACGCTCTCCAGCTGCCGCAGGAGCGCCTTCAGCGTCCGTTCCTTCTTGCGCTGCGCACTGAGGTTCGGCAGCGAGTGACGTTCCGAACACGGCAACGACAGCAGATCGGCGAGGAGTGCCGCATCCTCGTCCCCCGGCACAGCGCGGGTTATTAGGCCTTCGAGCTTCTCCAGCTTGGCCGCGGGCGTATCGTCGCGTGCAAACGCCGCCGCATGGCCGAGCTGCTCGATGAACGGGAAAAGTGCGCTGTTCTGGTGATGGGGCGAGCAGAAATAGCGCAGGCGCAGATGCGGCTCGCCGTGGAGGCGCTCTTCCAATTCCGCGATAAGGCGCGACTTGCCGATGCCGGGCTCGCCGCACACCACGACAATCTGTCCGGCCCCTGCCTTGGCGCGCCTCCAGCGCCGCAACAGCAAGTCGATCTCCTCGTCGCGGCCGACCAGCGGGGTTAGCGCTGACCCGCGCAACGCCTCGAACCGGCTTTCGAAAATGCTCTCACCCAGTACCTGCCAACCGAGCATCGGTTCGGTGCCGCCGGCGGTCTTAATGGCGCCGAGGTCACGGCAGTCGAACAAGTTGCCGATTAGGCGCCGAGTCGCCCCGTCGATCGCCACCGTGTCCGGTGGTGCCGATGCCAGCAAACGCGCGGCCACGCCCGGCGCGTCGCCGACAATCTCGTGGTCCTGAAGCGCGCCGCCCCCGATGGCCTCTTCAGGGTCGGCGATGATGACAAGGCCTGTCGCGATGCCGGCCCGGCAGTGCAGCGTTACGTCCGCAGCAGGTCTCAGGCGCCTGACCGCCGCGCACATTTCGAGCCCAGCGCGAACCGCCCGCTCAGCATCAAGTTCGTGCGCCTCGGGATACCCGAACAGCACGAGTACGTTATTCCCGAGATGCCGGGCGATGAACCCTTTATGGCGAGCGGCCGTCTGTGCCACGCAGTGCTGAAACCCGCCGACCGACTCGTGCCAGTCTTCGAGATCGACGCCATGGGTTCCCGCCGCCATGTCGACCAATTCGCAAAAGAGCGCGGTGATCTGGCGCCGTTCGGCTTCCACATGCTCGATCGGCGCCGCTTCCCGCGGGACGGCGACCGGCGAGGGTACCTCTGTGACGGGATTTTCCGCGCTCGCGACGACCGGCGGTGACGGCGTCTCTTTCGCGACCACTGGCCCAACGAAGCGGTAGCCGTGGCGGGGCATAGTCTCGATCCAACGGTCCGCGCCGGGCGTCGCCTCGCCCAGCACCCGACGCAGCGCCGCGATCTGCACGGTCAGATTGCTGTCCTCGACCGCCTGGCCGGGCCATGCGGCCTCGATCAGCACATCCTTAGACACCAATGCGCCAGGCCGTTCGACCAGGGCACATAAAAGGGCGACCGCACGCCGTCCGAGCGCCACGGGCTCGGTGCCACGAAACAGCACGGCGTCATGCGTGTGCAGGCAAAATGGACCCAACGCATAGATCATTGCGCAGCCGATATTAACCGGTTTTCGGAGAAATTTCGCAGATTTTTCGGATCGGCTTCAGGACTCGCGGCCACGCAAGGAACAAACTGTCGACCGTCCGGGGCCGTATCGGACAAGGGCTCGGCCGGCGCCGAGCGGTGCCCTGGGAGGTTTCGCCTCATGCCGACAACAGCAACTCTCATCGGCTACGTCGCATCCGGATTGGTGCTTTTGGATTGGCTGCCGCCGATTCTCGGCCTGAATCTGCTGCCGTTGCCGCTCTATGCGGTCCGCCTGATGCGGATGAGCAAGCCTGCGCCGGCTACAGGTCATTGGAAGAGGAAAGTGTCATGAAATGCTCAAGTCCAGATTGCAATGGCGGGATTGGGCCTAGAGACGCTGGCGTCAAATGTTCCACTTCAGATCCGCAACCTATGAGGAGTGGCCGACAACTTTATGCCCGCCATGCGACGTGGAGGAAAGTGGGAAGACATGTGAGAGAGGCGATAGATTCGCATCCAGCGAAAACTCCTCCAGAGCCGTTCTCCTGGAAGTTCGGACCAGCGGTCTCGGAGGTGAAATGCATCAATCTGGCCCTCCAGGGTGGCAGCGCCCATGGCGCCTTTACTTGGGGCGTGCTCGACCGGCTCCTTGAAGAGCCGCGTATCGAGATGGAGGGAGTGAGCGCAACGAGCGCCGGTGCCATGAACGCGGTAGTGATGGCCCATGGGCTGACTAACGGCGGGCCAGAGGGCGCACGCGAGGCGCTAGAGGAATTCTGGCGCGGCGTCGCGCGAGTCAGCGTCCCGTTTGGGGCAATGCACTTGTTCGAGATGATGTCGCGGTTCCTGTCGCCCTATCAGCTTAATCCGTTCAACTACAACCCGCTGCGCCGCCTCATCGGGCAAGTCGTCGATTTCGAGCGGCTGAGGCAAGGTTCGGCAGTCAAGCTGTTCTTGTCCGCAACCAACGTGCGCACGGGAAAGATCAAGGTCTTCACCGACAAGGAGATTACCGCAGATTGTGTGCTGGCGTCGGCCTGTGTGCCGCTCCTTTATCAAGCCGTCGAGATCGACGGCGAGCACTACTGGGACGGAGGCTATATGGGAAATCCGGCGTTGTTCCCGCTGATCTATTCGTGCCAATCACGCGACATTCTCATTGTGCACGTCAATCCGATCGAGCGACCGGACAAACCGACGAGCGCCTACGACATCATGAATCGGATCAATGAGATCAGTTTCAATTCCACGCTAATGCGAGAGATGCGAGCCGTCGCTTTCGTGACAAAACTAATCGACGACGAGAAACTGAGCCAAGGTGACGCAAAGCGTGTGCTCATCCATTCTGTTTGCGCCGACGACGTTATGCGTGCGTTTGGAACCGCGAGCAAACTCAACGCTGACCTCGGGTTCCTCATTCAACTACGCGCACTGGGGCGGGAGCGAGCGCAAGCATGGATAGATCACCATTTGGATGACCTAGGCTCGCGGTCAACGGTCGACATTCGGGCTGCCTATCTTTGACAAGCGAGACCCATGTCTTTTCCGCAAGCCAGCAACAAGGAGGTGTATGATGACCCTTGTAATCAATGACACCGCTCCGGATTTTGAGGCGCAGACGACCGAAGGCAACATCCACTTTCACGACTGGATCGGTAACAATTGGGCGGTGCTGTTTTCCCATCCAAAGGATTTTACCCCGGTCTGCACCACCGAGCTCGGCACCATGG
>JBKPLN010000610.1:0-1958 GCA_046731635.1 Pseudomonadota bacterium
GGACAGGCCCGGCGATGGCGATGTCATCGTTCCTGGCAAGGGTGCTGACAACCCTGGCTGGCGCGTTGGATACCGGGGCTATCCGGCGCGCAAGTTCGGCCAACGCCTTGGCTTCGATTTCCTCAATCAGGCAGCCGATGACATCGTCAAACAGGGCGATGTGTTCTGGCTTGAAGTTCGGAGCGCCATCCAGGAACAAGGTGGTAATGCGGCGCAACGTCTCCGCTCGTTTTTCCGCCGAGCCATGCTGAACGACGTCTTCCAACTCAGGAAGCAGCGAGGCGGGAACACCCATCCGATACCTACAAAGCGCTGTAAAATCGGCCGATTAGTGGCTCTTTACTCAAATTTAAGGGCAGATTCTGAAGGAAGAGTTAGCCGTCAGTCTGTTACCTGCCCTTGCGCGAGATCGAGAAATCGCTATATTTCAGGCGTTACTAACACCCTCATAACCGATCAGGTTTTGAGAGTGGGTCCCGCGGGGCCCGCTCTTTTTTGTTACCGAATGGCTACAGGCGACACGTTGCAGACACTTGCGGCCTCCAGCGCCGCGCCAGACGAACCAAGGCTCATCGTCGAGCCGGGGCTGTCGGCGCGCGTGGCGACAATCGTCGAGCCGGTGATTGAGCAACTCGGCTATCGACTGGTGAGGGTGCGAGTTTCCGGAGCCGAAGGCTGCACCGTGCAAATCATGGCAGAGCGGCCGGACGGCAGCATGACCGTCGAGGACTGCGAGGCCGTTTCCCGCGCGCTCTCGCCGGTTCTTGACATGGCTGATCCCATCGACCGGGCATATCGGCTTGAGATTTCCTCGCCCGGCATTGACCGGCCGCTGGTGCGCAAATCCGATTTCGAACGATATGCTGGCCACGTCGCCAGGATCGAAACAGCGATGCCGATCCAGGGCCGCAAGCGGTTTCGCGGGACCCTGATGGGTACCGAAGGCGAAGCGGCACGCATTCGGCGAGACGACGCCGCCGAAGGCGAAGAGGCAGAAATCCTGCTTCCGATAGAAGAGATGAGCGAAGCGAGGCTCGTGCTGACCGATCAGCTGGTGGCCGAAGCTTTACGGCGGGAAAAATCCGCCAAGCGCGAAGCGCGCGAGGCAAGGAAGGAAGTTAGACGTGAAGAGAGACAATCACGGCATCGGCCGCAGAGGCCGGCCGTCAAAGAAGGAGAATGAGCTATGGCTGTAAGCGCCAACCGGCTCGAGCTGCTGCAGATCGCAGACGCCGTTGCCCGCGAAAAGGCGATTGACCGCGGAATCGTGATCGCCGCGATGGAAGACGCGATCGCGAAGGCGGCGCGTTCGCGCTACGGCGCAGAAACCGACGTGCATGCCGAAATCGAGCCGAAGACCGGCGACCTGCGTCTTACTCGTCACATGCTGGTGGTGGAGAGCGTAGAGAATCCGTCCAACCAGATTACCCTCGAGGAAGCACGCAAGCGTCACCCGGCCGCGCAAGTCGGCGACACGATTGCCGACCCCTTGCCCCCACTCGAGTACGGCCGTATCGCCGCCCAATCGGCCAAGCAGGTGATCGTGCAGAAGGTACGTGAGGCCGAGCGCGACAGGCAATATGCCGAATACAAGGACCGTATCGGCGACATCGTCAACGGCATCGTCAAGCGCGTGGAGTATGGCAACGTTGTTGTCGATCTCGGCCGCGGCGAGGCGATCGTGCGACGCGACGAATTGCTGCCGCGCGAAGTCTTCCGTAACGGCGATCGCATCCGCGCCTATATCTATGACGTGCGTCGCGAGCCACGCGGTCCCCAGATTTTCCTGTCGCGCACGCACCCGCAATTCACTGCCAAGCTGTTCGCACAGGAAGTGCCGGAAATTTACGACGGCATTGTCGAAGTCAAGGCGGTTGCCCGGGATCCCGGTTCTCGCGCCAAGATCGCGGTGATCTCGCGCGATTCTTCTGTCGACCCAGTTCGGGCCTGCGTTGGCA